>CAZWLH010000030.1:0-16668 GCA_964634675.1 uncultured Eubacteriales bacterium | reverse complement strand
TGAGTTGTTTTTTCTATTATTTTTGTTACCTATCTATTGTATCATAACATATTTTCCGCCACAAAACGACAAAAGCCACTTTGATTCGGCTTATGATGTATTCTTTTTAAATATTCGGCAAAATTTCGGATATTCGCTTGCAATCCTTGCGTTAAAATGGTATAAGTATAATGAATAAAGGCAAATGCCTTAATACGGGAGAATGCTTATGATAAAATTTGATGAACAAAGAAGGATATTTCAGCTTGATACCGACAATACAAGCTACGTCTTCGGTGTTTATTCCGACGGCTTTTTAATGCAGCTTTATTGGGGTTCAAAGCTTCCGTTTACTGCCGATTTTGAACAATATATCTCAATGCAGACCAAGGGTCTGTCTCCGAGAGACGAGGGTATCGGTGCTTGGTCGACCAACGTCGCACGTATGGAATACCCGACCCACGGCGGTGCCGACCTTCGCACCCCCGCACTCGAATGCACCTTTGACGACGGCACTGCGGTGCCTCAGCTGAGATATGTCGGTCACACGGTAACCGAGGGCAAAAGAAAGCCTTCGGGTCTGCCGTCAGCATACTCCGAGGACGGCGACCGTGTCCAGACACTCACCGTCGAAATGGTCGATGCTCCCAAGGATCTGCACGTATTTATGCATTACGGCGTTTTTGAAGAATACGATGTCATCACACGCAGTGTAACGGTTGAAAACAGGGGCAAAAAATGCCGTCTCAACGCCGTTATGAGCGCTTCGGTCGATCTGCCCGAGGGCGCCGACTATGACTTTTTGCACCTTAACGGTTGTTGGGCACGTGAGCGCCGTCCCGAACGCCACCCCGTTTTCTGCGGCACTCAGTATGTCGATATGAAAAACGGTGCTTCGGGTCACTATCACAACCCGTTTGTCTGCTTCCCCGAGCACTCGGCAGACGAAAATCACGGTCGTGTTTACAGTATGGGTCTTGTTTGGAGCGGTGAGTTCCAGGCAGGTGCTCAGCTTGACAGCTACAACACTCTGCGTACCTTTATCGGCGTGAACCGCTTCGGCTTCGGATATACCTTAGAGCACGGTGAGACCTTCGAAAGTCCCGAGGCTCTGCTTGTTTTCTCCGACGGCGGACTCGGAAAAATGTCAAGAATTTGGCACAAAATGATAAGAGAGCGCATTTGCCGCGGAAAATTCCGTGATACCGAGCGTTATGCGCTCATCAACAACTGGGAAGCCACCTATTTCGGCTTTACTCCCGAAAAGCTCATCGCCATTGCCGACAGAGCAAGTGAGATCGGTCTCGATATGCTTGTTCTCGACGACGGTTGGTTCGGCAAGCGTGTCGACGAGCAGTCGGGTCTCGGCGATTGGTTCGTAAACCGCGAAAAGCTGCCCGACGGACTCGACGGTCTTGCAAAGGAAATCAACAAAAGAGGTCTTAAGTTCGGACTTTGGTTCGAGCCCGAGATGATTTCTCCGAAAAACTGCGAGCTTTATGAAAAGCACCCCGAATGGGCACTGCAAATAGAGGGAAGAAAAACCTCCTTGGGTCGTTGGCAGATGACTCTCGACCTGTCACGCAAGGATGTCTGCGACTACATAATAAACGCCGTGTCAGATGTTCTGAACAGTGCGAATATCGAGTATGTCAAGTGGGATATGAACCGCTATATGACCGAGGTCGGCTCGGCACTTTTACCTCCCGAGCGTCAGTGTGAGATAAAATACCGCTATATAACAGGACTTTACGGCATTTTGGAGACACTCACAAGCCGTTTCCCCAACGTTTTGTTCGAGTCCTGCGCTTCGGGCGGCGGACGCTTCGATATGGGTATGCTGCACTATATGCCCCAAACCTGGACGAGCGACGATACCGATGCCGTGGAAAGACTTTATATTCAGCACGGCACAAGTATGTGCTATCCTTATTCCTCGATGGGCGCTCACGTTTCGGTCTGCCCGAACCATCAGATCGGCCGCACGACCCCCTTTAAGATGAGAGGCAACGTCGCTCTTCCCGGACAGTTCGGCTTTGAGCTCGACCTTGCAAAGCTCAGCGACGAGGATGTTGCCGAGGCGCGCCGTCTTATCGCTCAGTATAAGGAATTGGGTGAGGTCTTCCATAAGGGCGAGCTTTACAGGCTCGAGGATCCATGCAGCGGTCGCTTTGCCGCGATGAACTTCGTTTCCGAGGATAAGAATACCGTTGTCCTCTGCCGTTATGTTATCGCAACTCAGCCGTCGGCCGAGTTCAAATACACAAGGCTCGGCGGACTTGAGCCCGAAAGGGTCTACACCGAGCGAATCAGCGGTAAGAAGTATTCCGGCGCAATGCTTATGAATGTCGGTATTCCCTGGGATTATAAGAACGATTATGAAAGCGAGATCGTCGTTTTTGATGCAGAATAAGCAAATATATGCTTTAAGAGGTGTTTTTTATGCGTACTAAACAAAAATTTATGAGCGGTTGGCGTTTTTATGAGGGTGAGATCGAGTCGAGCCGACTTCCCCGTCCGAAGGGTCCTCTTTATATGCACGCCAAGGCCGAGGTTGCTCAGATAGGCCCCGGAAGCAGAAAATACTTTGACAATAACGAGTGGGGACATCCCGAAAAATGCACCAACTTCCTTAATTGGCAAACGGTCAATCTCCCTCACGACTATGTTGTCGACAAAATACCCGACCCCTCGATAAACGAGGGCTTGGGCTTTCTCGACGGCGACAAGGCCTGGTACCGCAAGAGCTTCAAGCTCGACCCTGCCGATAAGGGCAAGCGTATCTCGATTTACTTTGAGGGTGTCACCAACTGCTGTACGGTTTATGTCAACTCCTGCCTTGCAAAGCGCAACTTCTGCGGATACGTTCCGTTTGAGGTCGACATCACCGACTATGCCTATTACGGTGACGAAATAAATACCATCGCCGTTCATATCGACAACTCGAGCCACGAGGGCTGGTGGTACGACGGCGGCGGCATCTACCGTAATGTTTGGCTTATAAAGACCGATTTGGTATCGGTAGATACCTGGGGTGTATATGTAGCTCCTCAAAAAATAAGCGACACCGAATGGTCGGTCCCGATAGAGACCACCGTCAGAAACGACGACTTTAAAAATCACCGTGTGACCGTAAAGAACGAAATTCTCGATGAAAAGGGCAACGTCGTTGCCGAGGTCAGCGGAAGCTTGAACGTACCGCTTAAATATAAAGCGGTAATAAATCAAAAGGTCACTGTCGATTCTCCCGCTCTTTGGGACTGCGACGATCCCAACCTTTACTATTGCCGCACCACGATCATAAGAGGCAAGGAGGCTGTCGACGAAAGCACCGTCCACTTCGGCTTCAGAACCATTAGCTTCGACGCCGACAAGGGCTTCTTCCTCAACGACAAGCACGTCATCTTCAAGGGTGTTTGCTGTCACGAGGATTACGGTCTCCAGGGAAAGGCCATATTCGACCGAATCAAAAGATACCGTGTAAAGCTTCTTAAAGAAATGGGTGCAAACGCATACCGCACCTCGCACTATTCTCAAAGCGATCAAACCCTTGATGAGCTTGACCGACAAGGTATGCTCATTATGGACGAGACCCGTTGGTTCGGCACAAGCGACGAATATCTGCAACAGCTTGAAACGCTTGTCAAAAAGGACAGAAACCGTCCCGGTGTCGTAATGTGGTCGATCTTCAACGAGGAGCGCTTGGCCGGAACCGAGCTCGGACTCAAGTTTGCCGAAAAAATGTCGGCACTTGTCCGCCGTCTTGACCCGACCCGTCCCGTAACAAGTGCAAGCGATGCACGTCCCGATACCGTAAAGTGCTTTGTCGCACAGGATATAATCGGTCTTAACTACAACCTCGACAATTTTGACGGACTTCACGAAAAGTTCCCGAAAATGCCGATATTCTCATCCGAAAACTGCGCCGCAGGTACAACAAGAGGCTGGTTTTTGGAGGATGAGCCGCGCCGTGCCTCTTTGAGCCTTTTGGATCACAGTATGAATACCTGGTTCAGAGGCCGTGAAACCACATGGAAGTTCCTTATGGAGCGTGAGTGGATCGCAGGCGGCTTCCAGTGGGCAGGCGTTGAGCACCGTGGCGAAGCCGCTTGGCCGAGACTTTGCTCACAGTCGGGCGCACTCGATCTCTTCTTGCAGAAAAAGGATGCCTGGTATCAGAATAAATCGCTTTGGACCGATGAGCCTATGGTACACATTGCCGGACATTGGAACTTGGACGGACGTCAGGGCGAAGCCGTCCCCGTTTGGGTATATACCAACTGCGACGAGGTCGAGCTTTGGTATAACGGCGTTTCACAGGGCAGAAAGTCCGTTGAAAAATACGGTCACGCCGAGTGGGAGCTTATCTATGAAGAGGGCGAGGTCGTTGCCAAGGGTTACAGAAACGGCAAGGAGGTATCCTCCGACCGTATCGCAACAACAGGACGTCCCGTTGCACTTGAGCTTGAAATGCAGACCGAGGCTCTGTTTGCCGACTCACAAGATGCGGCGGTCATTCACTGCTACTGTGTTGACGAAAACGGCAACCGTGTGCCCGATGCCGCTCCCATGGTACATTTCGATTGCTCGCATATCGGATATATCCGCTCTACCGGCTCTGATATCTGCGACCACAATTCACTTAAAAATATGGATCGACAGATGCGTGCCGGCGTTGTAGCCGCTCTTGTCTGCTCCAACGGTAACGAGGGTACCCTCAAGGTCTATGCAAGGGCCGAGGGTCTCAAGGCGGCAAGACTTGAGATAGAGGTCACCGCTCCCAACGGCAAAATAAGATAAATCGAAGATTGACAGAGGTTTCTCAAAATGACGGATTCCTCTGTCAATTTTTTATCGAAGGATATTAACCACCTGAACCGTAGGTAATTAAGCTCTACCCTTTCGGTTCATCTGTTTTGAACACTGTCACTTTATATTATTCGGTTTTTTTAATGAATATTGATTTCTTTAAAGCTTTGTGCTATCATTTACTAAACTAAAAAAGGATCTGACATTATGAAAAAGGCAAACGTGTTCAAAATGTGCTGTGCCGCCGTTTTTGCGGCGCTTATCTTCATTTCGGTTTATGTCGTTCCCATTCCCTTGCCGGGAAACGGCTATTTCAACCTCGGAGATTGCTTTATCATAGTTGCCGCTCTCGGTATCGGTCCTTTTTTGGGCGGACTTTCCGGTGCCGTCGGAGCAGGTCTTTCCGACCTTTTGCTCGGCTACACCTATTATGCTCCGGCTACCTTCGTTATAAAATGGCTTATGGCCGCAGTCGCTTACGGAGTTTTCGGGCTTACTGCCAAAAGATCAAAATTCAAGCTGCCGGCGGTTCTTATTTCGTCCTTTGCGGCAGAGCTTGTTATGGTTTTGGGATACTTTGCCTTTGAAATACCGCTTTACGGCATAGCGGTCGCCGCCGCAGACGTTTTGGGCAACGCCGTTCAGGGAGTATGCGGAATGCTTGCAGGCTCTCTGCTTTATTCGGTTTTAGCCGAAACGGGGATAAATAAAAAGATATTTAAAAATATATGAGGAATTTAAATGAAAGAACAGTTTTCGAGAACCGCGCTGCTCTTTGGTGATGATGCGATAACCAAGCTGAATAACGCAAAGGTCGCCGTTTTCGGCGTCGGAGGTGTCGGCGGCTATGCCGTCGAAGCACTTGCCCGTGCCGGAGTCGGCGCATTTGAGCTCATCGACAGCGATACCGTGTCGGAAAGCAACATAAACCGCCAGATAATCGCTCTGCACAGTTCCGTCGGACGGTTTAAGACCGAGGTTGCCGCAGAACGCATAGCCGATATAAATCCCGACTGCAAGGTGACCGAGCGCAGAATGTTTTACCTTCCCGAAAACTCTGCCGAGTTTGATTTCAACTCGTACGATTATGTTATCGATGCGGTCGATACCGTTGCCGCAAAGGTTGATATAATCCTTCGCACCAAAAGTGCAAATGTTCCGATAATTTCCGCAATGGGTGCAGGAAACAAGCTCGATCCCTGCGGCTTTAAGGTCGCCGATATCAGCAAAACCTCGGTTTGTCCGTTGGCAAGAGTTATGCGACAGCTATTGAAAAAACGGGGGATAACCTCGCTGAAAACAGTATATTCCGAGGAAATTCCTCAAAAAAGTGACCTTCGCGATTCCGAAAAAGGAAAAAGTATTCCGGGCTCGGTGTCGTTTGTTCCGAGCACGGTAGGTCTCATCATCGCCTCGGAGGTCATAAAAGATCTGATAAAGGAAGGTTGAAATGTCCAAGGATTTAACCGCCGCAATGTCTTGTGAGCGAAGCATAAGTAAAAAGTTTCGCAAGGATATTTGGAATAAATTTATAGAAGCCGTAAAAAACTACAGGATGGTCGAAGAGGGTGACCGCATTGCGGTCTGCATTTCGGGCGGCAAGGATTCGTTTTTAATGGCCGTTCTTATGCGAATGCTTCACCGTTACAGTGACGTAAACTTCGGGCTTGAATATATAGTTATGGATCCGGGCTATAATGATAAAAACCGAAAAAGAATCGAAGAAAATGCAGAACTTCTGGAAATTCCCGTCAACATTTTCAACAGCGATATTTTTTCGGTGGCCGACAGTGTTTCGGGCTCGCCCTGCTACCTTTGTGCCCGTATGAGAAGAGGACATTTATATGCAAAGGCAAAGGAGCTCGGCTGCAATAAAATCGCGCTCGGGCATCATATGAACGACGTTATCGAAACGACCCTTATGGGTATGATGTACGGCTCGCAGATACAGGGTATGCTTCCTCGGCTTAAATCGACAAATTTCGAGGGAATGGAGCTTATCCGTCCGCTTTACTGCATTACCGAGGACAGCATTATAAAATGGGCAAAGACCAATGAGCTTTCCTTTATTGCCTGCGCCTGCAAGCTGACCGAGCGTGCCGCGGTCGACGAAAACGCTTCAAAGCGCAGAGAGACGAAAATGCTGATAAAAAGCCTTAAAGAGGTCAATCCCGACATTGAAAAGAATCTCTTCAACAGTATCCACCGATGCAACACAGATACTCTTGTCGGGTATAAATTAAACGGCGAAATGCACTCCTTTTTGGAAAAATTCGAACAGTAAAACAATAAAAGAACAACAATATGCAAAGCCTTTGAAAAAGCACTCGAAAAATGGCCTTATTTTTGCTTTTTCAGAGGTTTTTTCCTTGCAAAAATATATAATAGGTGGTATAATTTTAAATAGATATATATGCATTGAAATTTGCAAAAATAAGGATCGGAAGACCGGTCTTAAACGGAAGGATATCAAGAAAAATGGCAATCAACTCCATAAAAGAATTATGGGATCAAATTTGTGAGGACTGCCGAAGCAAGCAAAAAATTTCGGAGGTCGGACTCGATGCATGGATAACCGACCTTGTTCCCGCATCAACCGACAACGGCGTGCTTACGCTTATAGCAAACAACGAATACAAAAAGAAGACCGTTGAAGGCTATTATAAAAAAATTCTCGAAAAATCCTGTGAAGAGGTATCGGGTCTTCCAATGAGCATTGAAATCGTTTTGGAGACCGAAAAAAAGCCGGCCGCCGTCACAAGCACCGAGGAATTTTTTACCTTCGAAAATTTCATCGTCGGCCCCTCTAACCAGATAGCTCACGCTTCGGCAAAGGCCGTTGCAAGCAATCCTTATGCAAACCAGTATAATCCCTTGTTTTTATACGGCAATTCGGGACTCGGAAAAACCCACCTTATGCTGGCCATAAAAAACAGCATTTCAAAGAATTTTCCCGACAAGAAGATCATTTATCTCAGCGGTGAGCAGTTTGTAAATGAGCTTATCCAAGCCATCAGAACCCAGACCACCGACCTTTTCCACGAACGCTTCCGCACGGTTGATGTGCTGCTAATCGACGATATACATTTCATTGCGGGTAAAGAGCAGGCGCAGGAGGAATTTTTCAATACCTTCAACGCTCTTTATCCCGAAAAGCAGATCGTCGTTACCTCCGACCGTCCGCCCAAAGAGATAAAGACCCTTGAGGACAGAATCCGTTCGAGAATGGAAATGGGTATGATGGCCGACGTTCAGATGCCGGATTTTGAAACAAGAGTCGGTATCTTAAAGAAAAAGAGCGAGCAGATAGGTCTTGAAATCGATGACGATTTTATTTATTACATTGCCGAGCAGATAAAGGGAAATATCCGTCAGCTTGAAGGAATGATCAAGAAGATAAACGCATATGTGCTCGTTCATTCTCAAACGCTTACAATTCCCGTTGTTCAAAGATATATAAGGGACATTGTCACCGAGTCGACTCCCGAGCCGGTCACGGTCGATATGATCGTCGGTGAAATTTCGAGAACCTATAACGTTTCGGTCGAGGATATATATTCAAAAAAGAAAAGCTCCGAAATTGCCCACGCAAGGCAGGTCAGTATGTATATCGTAAATCAGGTTATGAAGCTTTCGTCGACCGAGATAGGCAAAAAGTTCAATAAAGACCATACGACCGTGCTTTATACCGTCGATAAGATAAAAAAAGAGCTCAAAAACAATGAGTCCGAAAGACGTCTTGTTGACGATATAATCAAGAATATTTCACAATAAAATTTTTCCACATTTTAACATAAGTTAACAGAAAGATTTCCACAAGGTATGTGAATTAAGCTTTTAAGAAGATTTTATTCAACAAGACTGTTAAATAAATGTTAATAAAAAAATTCAATCAAAAACAGCTTAAATTTGCGGCCTGCGGGAGTTATCCCCAATTTTAACACCCCCTACTACTACTACTGTTTTTAATATATATAATAACCGAAAGGAAGTCCGATTTATGAGATTTCTTGTCAACAGAGAAAAACTTTGCAATGCCGTAATGAACCTTTCACGTGCCGTTGCAACCAAAGCCACCTTCCCGGTTTTGGAGGGTATTTATATGACCGCCTCTCAGGAGGGGCTCAAAATGATGGCCTATAATTTGGAAATAGGTATGACAAAAACCATAGACATAACCTGCGCCGAAGAGGGAAGCATTGTTTTCAAGGCCAAGCTTTTGGGAGAAATTTTACGCAGTATGAACGGTGAGACCGTTTCCTTTGAGGTAAACGACCGACTTGTTTGCAAAATCAAGAGCGAATCCGCCGTTTTCGATATTATGGGTATGCCTGCATCCGATTTTCCCGAAATGCCGACGGTCGACGATTGCGAAAGTGTCTTATTCCCGAGCGAAATGCTTAAAGATACCGTAAGGCAAACTATTTTCGCAACTGCCGCCTCAGATGCTCAAAAGCCGGTGCTTACAGGTCTGCTTTTCGATATTTCCGAGGACAGCATCAAGGTCGTCGGTGTTGACGGCTTCCGTTTGGCGGTCAGAAAGCAGATGTTCAACTTCGGCAAGAGTATGAACTTTGTCATTTCGGCAAAAACCATCGGCGAAGCCGTAAAAATAATCGGTGAGGAAGATGAAAACGTCGAATTCTTTGTCGGCAGACGTCACGTTTCAATGTGTGTTGACGGATATTCCATTGTTTCGAGAAAAATCGAGGGTGACTTTATAGATTATCAGAAAATTATGCCTTCCTCGTTCTCGACGACTTTAAACGCGAATACAAAAAAAATCGCCTCGATTATCGAGCGTATTTCACTCGTCATAAACGATCAACTTAAAACTCCGATGAGATGTAATATTTCCGCGGACGGAATTATGTTCTCCTGCGCCACTGCGCTCGGACGTGCAACCGACACCTATAAAACCGAGGTTACGGGTGAGGAGTTTGAAATCGGCATCAACAATAAATTTTTGCTCGATGCTCTCAAGGCCTGTGAGTGCGAGAAGGTATCTATGAACTTCAACGGTTCTTTTTCTTCGGTCATAATTTTGCCAGAGGACAAGACCGATGACGAATTTATTTACATGGTAATGCCCATGAGATTGAAGGCAGAATAATGCAGGAAGTAAAAATTCATACCGAATATATCAAGCTTGACGATCTTTTGAAGTTTGCCGGTGTTTTGGGCACGGGCGGCATCGCCAAGGCAGTTATACAAGAGGGATTGGTCAAGGTCAACGGTGAGATTTGCACCATGCGCGGAAAAAAGCTTCGCGGCGGTGAGATCGTTGAGTTTGACAAGGCGGTCCTGAAAGTAATAAAAGAATGATTTTTCAAAGGCTCTCTTTAGAAAATTTCAGAAATATCGAACACGAATGCTTTGAATTTGACGGCGGTACAAACGTTATTTACGGCAGCAACGCTCAGGGAAAAACCAACGTATTAGAGGCTTTATGGTGCTTTACCGGTGCCAAAAGCTTCAGAGGCTCTAAGGACAGTGAGCTTGTTTCGTTCGGAAAAAACAAGGCGAGCATAAAGCTTGATTTTACCGATGACGGACGTCGGCAGGAATGTATCGTGAACATCGAAAAAAGCCGAAGTGCCGTGCTGAACGGTGTTGAATATCCGCAGGCATCGGGTATTGCCGGAAGGATATATTCCATCGTTTTTTCTCCGAACGATCTCAGTATCGTAAAGGACGGGCCGGCGGTAAGAAGGCGTTTTGCCGATACCTGCCTTTGTCAGCTTTATCCGGCATATATTTCGGTTTTCAGAAGATACCTAAAAGCCTTGGAGCAGCGGAACAGTATTTTGAAAAATCTCAAATTCAACCCGCATATGGAAGAATTTATAGAGGATTTCGAAAAAGAAATGGTGACCTGCGGCTCTATGATAGTCGGCTACCGAAAAAAATATTTGGAAGAGCTTAATTTGTTTTTACCCGATATTTACGGCGGTCTTTCGGGCGGAAGGGAAAAAATTTCCGCCGAATACGAGACCACTGCCGGCGAGACCGAGGAAGAATATTTTGAAATTTTAAGAAAAAGCCGTTATGACGATATTAAAACTCTTTCGACCTCAAAAGGGCCGCACAGAGATGACATTAATATAAAGATCGACGGGATCTCGGCTCGAAGCTTCGGCTCTCAGGGACAGAAAAAGTCTGCTGCAATAGCACTGAAATTGGCCGAATCCGAGGTTATTTCGCATATCACCAGAAAGGTTCCCGTTGCTTTGCTGGATGATGTTATGAGTGAGCTTGACTCAATGCGTCAGAATTATATCCTCAACCGAATTGACGGACGTCAGGTTTTTATAACCTGCTGTGACGTTGCCGATATGTCAAATCTTAAAAACGGTCGGGTTTTCAAAATCGAAAACGGCCGGATTATCTGAGAGGTAAATTTATGTATCTTCATCTCGGACAGGATACCGTCGTAAAATACGAAAATATAGTCGGTATTTTTGATATGGATACATCCACTGTATCGAAATTCACAAGAGAATTTTTAAATAACGCCGAAAAATCGGGAGCCGTCATAAACGTTTCCTATGAGCTTCCGAAATCGTTTGTTGTATGCAACGAAAACGGCGTTTTGAAAATCTATATTTCCCAGCTTTCATCGTCGACACTGCAAAAACGTTCGACGTCGAATAGATTGCTTTACGATTAAAACCGATAAAGGAGCAAAAAAATGAGTAATGATATCAATACACCTGTAACCGAAAATTATGACGAAAATTCGATACAGGTTCTTGAGGGACTCGAAGCGGTCAGAAAAAGACCCGGTATGTACATCGGCTCTACGGGTGAGAGAGGTCTGCACCACCTGGTTTACGAGATCGTCGATAACTCGATCGACGAAGCTCTGGCAGGCTATTGCGATAAAATAACCGTCGATCTGCTTGATGACGGAATTATCCGTGTTGCCGATAACGGACGAGGAATCCCGGTCGGTATAAATCCGCAAAAAGGTATTCCGACAGTTACGGTCGTTTTCACGATCCTTCACGCCGGCGGTAAGTTCGGCGGAAGCGGATATAAGGTCTCCGGCGGTCTTCACGGCGTCGGCGCCTCGGTCGTTAACGCTCTTTCGAGCTGGCTTGAGGTCGAGGTAAGAGACGGCCAAAAGATATACCGTCAGCGATATGAAAAGGGTAATATTGCGACCGAGCTTGAGGTTATAGGTGATACAGCCGAAACCGGCACAACCGTTACCTTTAAGCCCGACCCAGATATTTTTACCGATACCACCGAATATGATTATGATATATTGCTCACACGTTTAAGAGAGCAGGCATTTTTGAACGCTGGTATCCGTGTTGTTTTGAACGATAAGCGTACCGACTGTGATGAAAGAACCACCGATCTTCACTTTGAGGGCGGTATAAAAAGCTATGTCGAGTTTTTGCTTGAGGGCGTCAAAAAGGATAAGCTCAATAACGACGTTATCTATTTGTCGTCGACAAGCGGCGACAGCTCGGCCGAGATAGCTTTTGTCTGGAGCACGGGCTATGATACGAAAATACTGTCGTTTGCAAATACCATTCATACCATCGACGGCGGTACTCACGAGCAGGCATTTAAAAACAGCTTGGCAAGAACCGTCAATAAATACGGACGTAATTTCAAATTCTTAAAGGATGCCGACAACAACCTCAAGAGTGACGATATAAACGAGGGACTTATTGCGATAGTCAGCGTTAAGCTTACCGATGCACAGTTCGAAAGTCAGACCAAGGCAAAGCTCGGTAATACCTCGATGACCACCCTTGTAAACAATCTTGTTACCACTAAGCTTTACGAATATTTGGAGGATAATCCGGCGGAAGCCAAGATAATCCTCGATAAATCCATAGCTTCTTCGAATGCACGTGAGGCGGCACAAAAGGCCCGCGATATGCAGAGAAGCAAGGCAAGCATCGGCAACAAAGTGAGAATGCCCGAAAAGCTTACCGACTGCATTTCGGACGACGCTACCAAGACAGAAATTTTCATCGTCGAGGGAGATTCGGCCGGCGGCTCTGCGGTTGACGGACGAAACAGCACCTATCAGGCAATACTTCCTTTGTGGGGTAAAATGCTCAACGTCGAAAAGGCAAGGGTAGACAAGGTTTACGGCAATGATAAGCTGACCCCTGTTGTTATCGCTTTGGGAACGGGTATTGCCGAAAATTTCAACATTGAAAAGCTCCGCTATGACAAGATAATCATTATGGCCGATGCCGACGTCGACGGAAGCCATATCAGAGTTTTGCTGCTGACCTTCTTCTTCAGATATATGCCCGAGCTTATCGAAACGGGTCATATCTATCTGGCACAGCCTCCGCTTTTCAAGGTCTCTAAGGGTAAGGTTCATTATTATGCCTTCTCCGACGAGGAGCGTGACAGATATACTGCCGAGCTTGGCGGAACGGCCGATATTCAGCGATATAAAGGTCTCGGTGAGATGGATCCCGAGCAGCTTTGGGAAACCACTATGGATCCTTCGACGAGAACCATGTTAAAGGTCACTATGGAGGATGCCGAGCGTGCCGACGAGACCTTCTCGATGCTTATGGGCGAGGAAGTCGAGCCGAGAAAGGAATTTATCGAAGCAAATGCAC
The DNA here is from genome assembly GCA_964634675.1 of uncultured Eubacteriales bacterium. GTDB lineage: Bacteria > Bacillota > Clostridia > Oscillospirales > Acutalibacteraceae > UMGS172. Next base: position 3,277 of record CAZWLH010000030.1, on the reverse strand, counting down.
AGTTTGTGCAGGATCTTGATATTTAAGGTGACGAAATGGCTGAAAAAACAGTAGCTTTAAAATATACCCTGGCAAAAGAACAGGCTGTTTCGGCTTATGAGCTTTCGGGCGAAAAAAAGCAGAGATTTGAAAGAAACCGCAATACGACTATCTGCTTTGCAGTTATAATTGTTTTGTTTTTGATAAATATAGTCACTGCTTTGACCAAAAACAGCGAGAGCAATTCGGATTATCTTATCTATACAAGCATCATTTTCATTGCAATCAGCGTTGTTATGATAGCCGTGACCTGGCTTGGCGGACGATCGGTTATAAATAACGGTATTAAGGCTGTGTCGGACGGAACGGAATATAAGGTTTTTATAAATGAAAACGGTATTTCCTATATTTTCGGAAATGCGGAAGAAATCGCTTTGTCGAGAGGTAATTACTCCATTAAAGCCAACGATGAAATTTACCTCTTAACGGCTCAAAATCAGAAGCTTATCATTCCGAAATCCGCTGTTTCGGACGAGGATGCCGAAGCTGTAAGAAAATATCTTTTGTAAAATTTGAGAGGAAAATAAAATGAGCGAAGAAAAAAAGGTTTCCGATAAAGCGTTTTTGGACGATTCGGAACAGACGATACTTCCCGTTGAAATAACCGATGAAGTAAGAAACAGCTTTTTGCAATATTCTGTATCGGTTCTTGTCAGCCGTGCTTTGCCGGATGTCAGAGACGGCTTTAAGCCGGTTCACCGCCGTATTCTTTATACGATGTATGAAAACAATCTTACTCCGGATAAGGCATACCGTAAGTGTGCCGATACCGTCGGTACGGTTTTGGGTCGCTATCATCCTCACGGTGATACCTCGGTTTACGATGCAATGGTAAGAATGGCACAGGATTTTTCGATGAGATATCCTATGGTCGACGGACACGGTAACTTCGGTTCGATCGACGGCTATCCTGCCGCCGCATACCGATATACCGAATCGAGAATGAGCAAAATTTCGACCCATATGCTTGACGATATTGATAAGGATACCGTCGAGTTTATGCCGAACTATGACGACCGTTTGAAGGAGCCCACCGTTCTGCCGGCACGTTTTCCGAACCTGCTTGTAAACGGTTCGATGGGTATTGCCGTCGGTATGGCGACAAATATTCCTCCCCACAATTTGGGTGAGGTTATCGATGCGATGTGCCTGCTTATCGATAAGCCAGAGGCCGGTCTTGACGAAATATGTCAGTTTATAAAGGGACCAGATTTCCCGACCGGCGGTCTTATTATGGGCCGTTCGGGAATCCGTGCCGCATACGCTACCGGTCGCGGTAAGATTGTTATGCGTTCGCGCACCGAGATTGAGGAAACGAGAAACGGAAAATTCCGCATTGTCGTTACCGAAATTCCGTATAACGTCAATAAAAAGCAGCTTGTTAAATCGATTTACGACCTTGCCGCCGAGAAAAAAATCGAGGGTATCGATGATGTTGTCGACCACTCATCAAAGCGTGACGGCGGTATAAGAATAGTCATCGACCTCAAAAAGGATGCAAATCCGCAGGTCGTGCTTAACCATCTGTTCTCAATGACACAGCTTCAGACCTCCTTCGGTGCCATTATGCTTGCACTTGTCGACGGACAGCCGAAGGTACTCACATTAAAGGAAATGCTTGAAAAATACATCGACTTCCAGTGTGAGATAATCGAACGCCGCACCCGTTACGATATGAAAAAGGCACAGGAGCGTGCCCATATTTTGGAGGGCTTGAAGATCGCTCTTGACTTTATCGACGAGGTCGTTGCGATAATCAGAAGCTCAAAGACCATACCCGAATCGAAGGAACGACTTTCCGAGCGTTTCGGTCTCGACGATATACAGACCACGGCTATCGTGCAGATGCAGCTCGGAAAATTGGCTGGTATGGAAAAAATCAAGATAGAGGAAGAGCTTGCAGAAAAGCTTGCCTTTATCAAGGAATGTATGGAAATTCTTGCCGACCACGCAAAGGTTTTGGATATTGTCAAGACCGAGGCTTTGAATCTCAGAGACAAATATGCCGACGAACGCCGCACCGAGATAACCTCCGTTTCTGGTGAGGTCGATATCGAAGACCTTATTCCGAATGAGGAGTGTATACTTACAAAGACGGTCGAGGGATATATTAAGAGACTCCCGTCCGACACCTATTCGACTCAGCACAGAGGCGGAAAGGGTATCACCGGTATGACGACACGCGAGGGTGATATCGTCGAGAATATGTTCACCTGCAGTTCTCACGATTATGTCCTTATGTTCAGTAATTTGGGACGTCTTTACAGAATCAAGGCTTATGAAATTCCCGAGGGAAGCAGAACAAGCAAGGGTATGAATATCGTTAATATTCTGCCGCTTATGCCGAATGAAAAAATAATCAACATTTTGCCGCTCGACGATCATATCGACCTTGAGAATCTGTTCTATATATGTATGATCACCAAAAAAGGTACAATTAAGCGTACCTCGATCGAGGCATTCAAGAATGTCAGAAAGACCGGTATCATCGCCATCAATATCGATGAGGACGACGAGCTTGCATATGTTTGCCGCACGACGGGTGAGCAGGAGCTTTTGGTTGCGACCAAGAAGGGCTTCTCTATCCGCTTTAACGAAACTCAGGCCCGTGAAATGGGACGTACTGCCCGCGGTGTAAGAGCCGTTAAGCTCCGTGAGGGCGACGAGGTCGTCGGAATGATAGTTGTCGGTGAAAATAAGGAAATTTTGACCGTTACCGAAACGGGATACGGCCGAATCAGCAGCTTCGACGACTACCGAATCCAGACAAGAGGCGGTAAGGGTATCACCAACTACCGTTCCGCAAAGTACGGCGATGTTGCCGCGGTAATTGCGGTCGACAACGACGACGATATTATTATGATCACCTCGAACGGTATAATAATTCGTGTTCCCGTTGAAGAAATCAGCCGATTTGCCCGTCCTGCCAAGGGTGTAAGGGTAATGAGAGTCAAGACCGAAAGCGGCGAAAAGATTCTTTCAATCGCCACCGCCACCCACGATAATGATGAGGTCACCGACCACCCCGAGGCCGCCGAAGCCGATGCCGGCATCGTCGAGCCCGAGAAATCGGAAGCAGAAGACCTTGAAGCTACCGAAGAAACCGAAGAATAATCAAAACACCCTGCTTCGCAATTGAAGCAGGGCGTTTTCATATATTTACGTTTATGCTATTTTGATTTTAAATTAAGATTAAAAATACAATCTTTCCAAAACCCTTGATATTTCAAGGCTTTTC
>CAZWLH010000029.1:0-16956 GCA_964634675.1 uncultured Eubacteriales bacterium | reverse complement strand
GGACGTCTTGTATCGGGATTCTTCTTTTTAAGATCCGAAAACTTTTCGTCACTCGTCTGCTTGAATTTTGCCATCATATCTTCAAAGGAAGCCGACTCGCTCTTTTTGGGAGTCCACACGGCGGCCGGAGAAGTAAAGTCCGGTTCACGCTTTTGGGGTCTCGCACCTCTTTGATTTGTGCCGTTACCGTTTCTGCGGTTGTGCTGAGACGGTGCCTGCGACTCCAACGCACGCTTAATCGAAAGACTGATTTTTCCGTCCTCCGAAATGTTAAGCACCTTCATCTTAACGGTATCGTTTTCCTTAACGTGTTCTCTTACATCGCTGACATAGGTCTGAGCGATTTCGGAAATATGGACAAGACCCGTTTTTCCCTCACCCAAATCGACAAAAACGCCGAAATTGGTGATGCCGGTCACCTTGCCCTCGATTATCTGTCCTACCTCGATCTGCATAAAATGCCCATTTCCTCCAAAGATTATGATAGTATTTTATATCAATCTCCTCAGTTGCCGGAGATATCGATATACATATGTTCGTCGGCATAAACATAGCCGAGCTTCTCACGTGCGGCACGCTCAATGAAGTCCTCATCGTTGCCGTTTTGCAGCATATTGGCCTTTTGCTCGACCTCAAGTGCCAGCTCGTCACGCTTGGCAGTCGAAGCCTCATATTGCTTTTGCAAAGAGCTGTATTCCTTGATAAGCGAGCCGAGATAGAATATCATCCAAAAGGCAAACGCCAAAAGGACGATCCTCAAAATAATACTGTTCTGTCTTTTAGCCGCAGCCAATTTCAGTTCTCCTTATCATTTATGATCAAAGTTTTCGGTTTAAGCCTTAATTTTAGTTGATTATACAACAGCACCGTATAATGTTGCAAGAGTTTTTTTGAACTTTGAACGTTTTTTTTGAATTTTTTTTCAAAACCGACGGTCACTTTAAGCAAACAATCGAAAAATCGGCCGAATAGCGACACAGTAAGCGAAAATACGGCCGAAAAAACATTGACAATTATTTTCGACAGTGTCAGCCTTACCGCCGTAAATCCGCAAAGCTCACCTATTATTACATACAGCCGCACCCGACCCAGACAGCGCAGCACAAGAAACGAAAAGGTGCCTAAAGTGAGCACCGCCCAAAACACAAGGTCAAGCACCAGCACCTCGAAAAATCCGTTCACCGTCGTTTTATGAAGTGCTCGCACGATATCGTATAAAAAACAAAACACACCGCCTAAGCATACCGACATCAAAAAGGTCAGAGCTTCCTCGGCAACATCAATGTGTCCCATCAGCCGAAAAGCCTTTTCAAAAAGGTCTTGCCGCTCCTTGCCTCGGTATAGCACATAGCCGCAACCGTACCCTCGATATTCAGGCTGCCTGTCTCAACGGTGAAATTCATCACCTTAAGCTCCTGTCCCTTGACGGTCAGAGTTCCGAGCTCGGTCTCGGCAATAACGGTTTCCTCATCAAAGCCTATGACCTCTTTCACACCGCTGACCGAAAGCTCAGAGCGGTTTTCGAGTATAATGCCGTGGGATGCGGTTTTAATTTCACTCATTGTACAATCACACTCCGTATATTTCTCAAAAAAATATATGAGTGCGGTCATAAAAAAATCACTGTTCGATTATTTTATACATCATTGCGGCGCTTTCCTTACGCACCGTTTCACTTACGTCGAGTATTTCGGCCTTGACCGTTCTTTCACCGAATGCGATTTCCAAAACATCGCCGACCTTAACGTCATAAGAAGCACGGGCAACCTTACCGTTGACCGTGACACGGCCGGCATCGCAGGCTTCGTTGGCAACAGTGCGGCGTTTTATTATTCGTGACACCTTTAAGTATTTATCGAGTCTCATATCTTACCTCAAAATTACAGTTAAAGCCGCCTCGAAAAAGGCGGCTTTTAAGGATTTTATTTTGCAACTGCCGACTTAAAGCCTGCTCCTGCCTTGAAGGCGGGAACCTTAGAAGCCGGGATAGTGATGGTTTCCTTTGTCTGAGGATTGCGGCCGGTTCTCTCGGGACGCTCACGTACCTCGAAGGTGCCGAAGCCTACAAGCTGAATTTTATCACCGGACTTAAGAGCCTCGGTTACGGTGTCGACAAAAGCGGCAACTGCCTTATCGGCATCCTTCTTGCTGATTTCCGCCTTCTCTGCGATAGCGGCAACTAATTCTGTTTTGTTCATAATCGAACATCCTCCTAAATATATTATTCAAACAGGTAGATCCTGACTTTGAAACAAGATTATTTATGCTTGATATCGTTCCAAACGGCATCGAGCTCTTCAAGTGAAAGCTCTTTCATATCACGGCCGGATTCGCTGACCTTGTCCTCGACCGCCTTAAAGCGAGACATAAACTTATCGGTTGCGAGTGCCAGCGCACTTTCCGCATCGATACCGTAAAATCTCGAAACGTTTACGGCAGAAAACAGGAGATCACCGAATTCCTCGGTAACAGCGGCACTGTCGCCGGAAGCCACGGCCTCCTCAAACTCGGAAAGCTCCTCGGGAAGCTTTGCGAAAGCACCCTCCGCACTGTCCCAGTCGAAGCCGGCCTTTGAAGCGCGCTTCTGAACCTTTGCCGCACGCATAAGTGCCGGAAAAGCTCTCGGAACGCTTGCCAAGGTATCGTAATAGGTTTTCTGCGATTTTTCCTCACGCTTTATCGCATCCCAATTGTCGAGCACCTTCTCGGTGGTTTCGGCAACAACGTCACCGAACACGTGAGGATGGCGTAAAATAAGCTTTTTGCAAATACCGTCGGTAATATTCTCCATTTCGAAGCTTTTTTCCTCTTCGGCAATGCGTGCTTGGAAAACGATCTGCAACAAAAGGTCGCCCAACTCCTCACAAAGTGCATCACTGTCGCAAAGGTCAATGGCGTCTGCGACCTCATAGGTTTCCTCAAGCATACTGTTGCGGGTAGACTTATGTGTCTGCTCGGCATCCCACGGGCAACCGCCGGGTTCACGCAAAATTCTTACGATATCCCTGAGATCCTCAAACGAATACCGTTCTCTTTTAAAGTCACTTTTCGTAATCATTTATACAACCTCAACAAAGACCTTAAAGATTATTTGTTACATTTAACAAATACTTTGGATTTTCAAGCGGACACTACACCCATTCTATCGCATTACGCCGAATTTTTCAAGTACTTTTATGATTTTTTTACCTTTTGGCAAAGAAATAATGTCATCTCTCGTAATAGCCTTGATAAGGAAAAGCATTATAACATATACCAAACCGCCGGCCGCAATCGAAACAAGTGTTGCGAGCGAGCCGTTAAAGCCTATCAGCGAAAAAGCGTAATTAGCAGCCCAAGCCGTTACACCGCAGGCCGCACCGCATATAAGCGGCTTACCGACGGCAAGTCCCAAATTCGGCATTACGCCCGAATGCCTGACAAAGCAAATGAGATTCGCAACGCAGATATAAGCATAGCAAACGGTCGTTCCTATGGGAACACCGACAATGTTTATTTCGGGAGTTCCGACAAGCAGATAGTTTATAACTATCTTGAGCACGGCACCGACTGCGATATTCCTGAGGGGTATTCCCTGCTTTCCGATAGCCTGAAGCATATTGGTAAGCGGTCCGTTCAGTCCGGCAAATACGGCACATATTCCCAAAATTCTGAGATTCGGTGTCGCAATGGCAATAACCTCAACATCGTCATAAAGCAACGACAGTATTTCACCCGAAAGAGCGGCGATGCCGAGTCCTGCGGGAATGGCCACAACGGCGGTGGTGCGAAGCATGGTATTGACGTTTTGCTTTATTTCAGCACGGTCACGCCGGATCCAAGCCGAAGCAAGCACGGGTATCGCACTGACACCGAGCACCGAGGTAAGCGACGGAACAAGATTATATATCGAAAATGCAAAGCCCCTGTGAACGCCGTAAAGCGAATTGGGCAGATCCCTTTGCCAATCAAAGCTCTGTCCGTTCTTCAAAGCATCGGCGGTTTCCGAAGAGATCAGAGCGGAATAGGTGCCGTAAAAATATTCGGGAGCCTTTTCAAGTGCTCTCGAAAGCTGACTTTGAACCATTGCGACGTCAATAAGACTGCTGACATTATTGACAAGTGAGCCCAAAACAATCGGAATCGCAACGGTTATGAGAACACCTGCGGTCTTTTTGCCGGAATCGGCAGCCGGAGCCGCTTCAAGCTGTTCCCGAGAAAAAATATTCTTGCCGGTTATTCGGTATTTCAACTCAAGGTACAAAGCACTCAAAGCCGTACCTACCGTTATACCGAGCAAGGCACCTGCCGCGGCGTATGAATAGTTTCCCGTTATTTTCAAAACTGCATAGGCAAATGAATAGCCGAACAAAAGCTTGCCCACGGCCTCGAGCACCTGGCTCACTGCGGTTGGGGTCATATTTCTCAAGCCTTCGTAATATCCGCGGTATGCCGACATTATGCAGCAGAAAAGCAAGCACGGTGCTATACAAAGTATGCCAGGCAAGGTTCCTCTGTTAAACACGCTGAATGAAAACTCATATCCGAACAGAGTAAAGCTGCTGCCCGTCAGCAAAAATGCAAGCAGACACATCAGCAAAAATCCGGTCGAGCCGGTTATTATAAATGCCAGCTTGGCAACGCCGAGCGTTTTCTTTGCGTGGCGGTATCTTCCGGCCGCAACGTGCTCGGAAACAAGTCTCGATATAGCTATCGGCAATCCAGCCATGGCGATCGAATACATCGGCACATAAAGGTCATATGCCGTAGAATAATAGCCCATACCGGTTGAGCCGAGAAGCTTTGCAAGCGGTATGCGGTAAACGGCACCGATCAGCTTAACGAGCATGGTCGCCGCAACAAGTATCGCCGAGCCCTGAAGAAAGCTTTGCTGTTTAGAATCCTTTTTTAAAGTATTTCCCATAAAAGCCTCACAGCGATTTTATCCAATCGAAGGTCACTCTTGCCCAACGGTCGGCCTTGTCACCGCCGAGTGTATCGGTATAGGTCTCAGACGACTCATCATCGGCACCGTCCGAGATCATACGCAGCGAAACGAAGGGGATATCAAAGCGTGCGGCAACCGCGGCGATAGCGGCAGACTCCATATCGCAGGCTATCGGCGAAAAATACTCGGCAAGGAAATCGTGCTTTTCCTTTGTGCAAACAAAGCCGTCACCCGTGGCAAACAGGCCTTTTTTGACAAACGGGAACTTAGCGCAGATATCGTCGTTAAGCTCTCTCGCCGAGGTATAATTCTTATCCTCTCCCGGCTTTTGCGACGGCTTATAGCCTATCGGAGTAAGGTCGAAATCGTGCTCGACAAACTCGGTACCCAAAACGATATCGTACTTCGAAACCTCACCGAAGCCGCCCGAAAGTCCGGCATTTATCATCAAATCACAACCATCGGCCATCAGCGTTGCGGCAATGGCGGCATTGACCTTTCCTATACCGCTGCACACGGTACGGAGCCTTACATCATGTCCGTTGCCGTGAAGCACGGCGGTATGGCCTATAAACCCTTCGACATCGCAAACGGTCGCATCGTCGCCGAGCTCCTTTATAACGTGGACATATTCATCCTTATCGGCGATCACAAGACCGACGGTAAACATAAGCTCATCCATCATTCGGCCTCCTCGGTTCCCGTGACCGGCTCACCGTCTTCGAAAACGATGCTTTCGAATTCTGGCTCCTCGACCCTGCCCTCACGCAAAGCTTCAAGCTCGGTCTTCAAAACGCCGATCTTTTCAACCAGCGAATCGAACTCATTGTCATCGACCTTCTGACCGTTGAGCTTTCTGTAACAAAGTCTTCCGAGCTTTTCATACTGCTTTTTGAGCTCGGCGCAGACACGGGCAAGCTGAATATTGCACTTGCTGTCGTAAATAAGCTCACCGGTTTTAACGGCGGCGGTATCGAACATTGCTTTTGCTTTATTGAGTATTTCCATAAATAACATCCTTTCGGTAAAATCGGTTTTTGCGGCCTTTACGGCTGATATTAATATATCACAAGACGAACGACTTTTCAACCGCTACACTGTATACTTTTCATAAAATTCATTTACACCCTTCTTACGTTCGAGTATTGTATCGAAGCGTTCGATATATTCATACGGGTATTTATAGTTGAATATTCTTTCGATGTTATCGCCGTTCGGCTCACTGAGCTTGGTGACCGCCGATGCTCCGCAGGCAAGTATCGTATGAGTCTCGTCCATAATATAAACGTTATAAAACCCCTCAAAGCCCGGCTTTGCATAGCCGACGTTTTCGAGATTTCCCGCCGTTTTGCTCTGGCGGTACATATAATAAGGCTTTATCCCTGCCTTCGAAAGCTCACGGTAAGCATAATCGACCATTTCGGCCGCCGCCTTGCCCTGCTCGGCCTCGAAAACCGTTCGGCTTTTAGTGAGGTTTGAGGCACGCTTCATAGACAGCGTGTGCACCGTAACATTTTCGGGATCAAGTGCTATTATTTCATCGACCGAACGGCAGAAGCTTTCGACGGTGTCGCCGCTGAGACCTGCTATAAGATCGGTATTGATATTATCGAAGCCGCACTCCCTTGCCGTCTTGAAGGCCTCCCTCATCTCGGCAACCGTGTGCCTGCGGCCGATGTTTTTAAGCACCTCATCGTTCATTGTCTGCGGATTTATGCTTATTCTCGTAGCACCGCCGTTCTTTATCGCCGAAAGCTTTTCGCGTGTCACCGTATCGGGACGGCCTGCCTCGACGGTGTATTCCGAAATATGCGACAAATCGAAGCTTTCCGCAACGGTTTGCATAATAAGCGAAAGCTGCTCGGTCGAAAGCGTTGTCGGCGTACCGCCGCCGATATATACGGTCTCAAGCCTTAAGTTATTTTTGCGTGCCGCTTCGGCAGTTACCTTTATTTCCTCACACAAAAGCTCGACATATTTCGGTATAAGCTTTTTCGCCTGCTCGACCGAGTGTGAAACAAAAGAGCAATAGCTGCAGCGGCTCGGACAAAACGGTATCGAAATATAAAGGCTGAACGAATCGGGTCGGGAACGCTCTATTATCGACCTTTCGCTTTTGTGACATTCAAGACAAAGCTCGGTTTTTCCGTTGCTGACAAGAAACGTGTTCTTAAAATAATCAATTGCGGCGTCTTGGTCGCTTGAGGCTATCAGCCTTCCCAAAAGCTTGGCCGGTCTTACTCCCGTGAGTATTCCCCAAGGGGATCTGTAACCCGTGACCTTAACAAAGCAATCGAAGAGCATTAGTGCCAATTTCAGCTCAACCGCATCGAAATCGTCACCGTCGCAACGGTTTTCACGCCTCTTTTCGGTTTTTCCGTCGACCGACAGAAAGACCGACAGCTCGTCCGTGCTTCGCACCCTTATGCATTCGGCAGCCTTCGGCTCCGGAGCCTTTTCTTCGCAAAATTCGAATTTTTCAAACGGAAGAAAAAGTCGGCTCAGCTTCTCAAGCTCGTATCTGAAGCGCTGATCGTCAAGATAAAAAAACATATTTTCACCGCCTCATAAATATGTTCGACTGCTTTTCAATGCCGATCTCGGTCTGAGAACCGTGACCTGGATACACGACCGTATCATCGGGCAGAGTTGCAAGCCTTTCGAGTGAGCGTTTGAGTGCAAATGGATCACCGGTCGGAAAATCGGTTCGTCCGACCGAGCCTTGGAACAGCGTATCACCGCTGAAAAGCGCGTTTTCGCACAAAAAGCACACTCCGCCCTCTGTATGTCCGGGTGTGTGAAGCACCGAGAATTCAAGCTCACCGACCGTCAGTTTATCACCGTCGTTAAGATAAATATCGGCTCTTGCATTGCGGTCTGCCGTGCCGTAATATCCGCCTGCAATATCGGCAAGACTGTATTCGTCTCCGTAAAGACCGCATTCATCGGCCTTGCTCACGGCTATTTTCGCACCGGTCAGTCTGCGAAGCAGAGCGGCGGCATTAAGACGGTCAAAATGGCGGTGGGTTAGAAGAATATGAGTTATTCTGTCTTTGTTTTCCGAAGCATAAGACAAAAGCTTCGGCTCGGCATAGCCGGGATCGATAATGACCGAACGGGACTCGCCCTCAACTATATAGCAGTTGGCCTGCATAGTACCGTTCGGGACGGTCAGTATATTCATTATTGCTTGCTCCATATATCTGTGTCGAGCAATATCGTGACGGGGCCGTCAAGCGAAGCCGAGATCTTCATATCGGCTCCGAAACGGCCGTTTGCGACCCGATTCACACCGTTTTGCCTGACACATTCGGTAAAATAAGCGTAAAGAGGCTCGGCCTTCTCGGGTCTTGCGGCGTTTATAAAGGAAGGTCGGTTGCCCTTTGCGGTATCGGCACAAAGCGTGAAATTTGACACCACAAGAACCTCTCTGCCGATGTCCTTTACCGAAAGATTCATTTTTCCGTTTTCATCGCAAAGCACCCTTAATGAGCAAACCTTGCGTGCCATAAGCTCGGCCTCGGCTTCGGTATCGCCGTCGGTAACACCGAGTAAAACAAAAAGTCCCTCTTCTGCACTGCCGACCGTTTCACCATCGACTGCGACCGAAGCTTTTTTTATAACCTGCACAACTGCTTTCATTTAACGCTAATTCCTTTCCACGCTGAATACGCCGTGAAGCTTGCGTATTCTCGCAATGACATTGTCAAGATGCTCGCGGCTCTCGATGCTTATGGTTATGATTATACTGCAATTTCCGTCCTTGGTTTCCTTTGCGTTTATGGCGTGAACCGAAACGTGGAGATTTGCAAGCAATATCGAAAGATCGGCCACCATACCGTCTCGGTTGAGTCCCAAAATGCTGATAGTGGAATCAAATCTTGTCGTTCTGCCGGCATCCCAATATGCCGTTATCCAACGCTCGGGCTCGGCGCAATCGGATATACTGTGCGGAACGTTGCTGCAATCCCTCTTATGGATCGAAACACCGTGACCTCTTGTGATAAAGCCGATTATGTCGTCACCCGGTATCGGAGTACAGCATCTTGCAAGCTTTATGAGGCAGTTGTCGATACCCTCGACGACCACTCCGTCGGAGGATTTTGCCGACTTTCTCGTCTGTGCGGTATTTCCCGTTTCCTGCGGTTTATCGGTCTTGGCAAAGCGCTGATAAGACTCCTTTATACGCGGCATAATCTTCGAGAGCAATATTCCGCCGTAGCCTATCGCCGCATAAAAATCCTCAATACTGTTGCAGCGGAGCTTTACCGAAAGGTCGGTAAGGAATTTTTCGAGATCGGCTTCACCGAGTCTTATATTGTTACGTGAAAATTCACGCTCGATCTCGGTCTTGCCCTCTTCGATGTTTTCAGCTCTGCGCTCCTTTTTGAACCAAGATCTGATCTTGGTTTTGGCCTGTGCCGTTTTGACGATGCCGAGCCAATCCCTGCTCGGACCGTGGCCGACCTGATTGGAGGTCAGAATCTCGATAAGCTCACCGGTTTTCACCTCATGCGTTATGGGAACTATTCTTCCGTCGACCTTTGCACCGACCATTTTTATGCCTACTGCCGAATGAATCGCAAAGGCAAAGTCGATGACCGTTGAACCGACGGGGAGGTTTATAACGTCGCCCTTGGGAGTAACGGCAAAAACGTCCTCTTGAGAAAGGTCGGTCTTAATTGTCTGAACAAGCTCCTCGACATCATCGGCCTCTCGCTGGTTGTCAAGTATCTGCCTTATCCATTGCAGACGCTCCTCAAACCGCGAATCACTGCGGCTGATACCGTCCTTATACTTCCAATGGGCGGCAATACCGAATTCGGCGGTACGGTGCATTTCTTCGGTTCTCATCTGAACCTCAAAGGGAATTCCCTCACGTCCGATGACCGTTGTGTGAAGTGACTGATAAAGGTTGGGCTTCGGAGTCGAAATATAATCCTTGAAGCGGCCGGGAATGGGTCGTGCCATATCGTGTATGACACCTAAAATGTTATAGCAGTTATTAACGGTGTCGGTTATGATACGCACGGCATAAATGTCGTATATCTCGTCGATTGATTTGCCCTGCATATACATTTTTCTGTATATGCCGTGTATCGACTTGACACGTCCCTCGATTTTTATTCCCGGAACGACCTCTTCGACGCGCTCTTTTATCCGCTCCTGTATCTTGGCCAAAAATTTGTCACTGTGACTGCGCTTAATGGTAAGCGACTTTTCGATCTCGTGATAAGCGACCGGGTCAAGGTGCATTATCGAAAGATCCTCAAGCTCCTCCTTGACGGCTCTGATACCGAGACGGTGAGCGATAGGGGCAAATATTTCCAAGGTCTCGCGCGATTTATCCCTCTGCTTCTGAGGCGGTACCGCGTCGATCGTACGCATATTGTGCAATCGGTCGGCAAGCTTGATTATTATTACCCTGATGTCGTGTGACATTGCAATAAACATCTTGCGTATATTCTCCGCCTGAGCGTTTTCCTTTGATTCAAGAGGAATCTTACCGAGCTTTGTGACACCGTCGACCAGCTCGGCGACGCTTTGTCCGAACCTTGATTTTATATCCTCATAGGTTGTTTCCGTATCCTCTACAACATCGTGAAGCAGTGCCGCCGCCACCGATTCCGAATCCATTCCGAGTGTTATCACGATCTTCGCAACGGCTATCGGGTGCATCGAATAAGGCTCGCCCGATGCTCTTTTCTGTCCCTCGTGAGCCGCCACGCAGCATTCAAAGGCACGTGTTATAAGGTCACGGTCATAGCTGTCGGCACCGGGTTGATTGTCCAAAAGATCCAATATGGATTTTAAATTACGTTCATCATATGTCAAGAGCGGTCGCCCCCTTTGATATTTTTAAGACTCTTTATAATTTCTGCGCTTTCAATGTCGACCTTGCCGTTTATCGGCAAAAGACCGAGTCTCGAATCACATTCCGACACCAATCCGAGCTGGCACAGTGCCCTGATTGCGATCTCCGTCTTTCCGATCGGAAGCTTATTTGAAAGATCGTTTTTAATGCGTTCGGATAAAATATTGTTATTTGCGCGCAAATGCCTGAAAACAACTGCGATCTCGTCACGGCTCGGGCATATCGCCTCGGCCTCAGAAGGCTCTGCGGCACCGCAATAGTAATTTTCGAGTGCCGAAAGCTGCTTTACGGTGTTTTCCTGGTCGATTCCGCTTTTGCGGATCCCCTTAACTATAACCGATACCGATTCGTTGTTATTATACACATTGACATCTACCGTAACGGCAATGTCGACCGTATCACCGACTCCGAAGGGGAGCTTTTCGGGAGCCGTTCCGAACATAACGGCATAAAAATCGTAATTGTCACGGCGAAGCTTTAATTTCAAGTGCTTTCCGCCGGCAAGGCTCTGCACACCGACGATCACCGATTCTGTAACCGCAAATATCGGCACGGGATTGCCTGCACCGTAGGGTTCAAAGGCCTTGAGCGATTTTGCAACGTCAAGCGACAGCGCCCTCGGCTTTATGCGGCAGTCTATCTTAAGTGTCGAAAACGGCACCTCAACGCCCTTTGCATAGTCGTTGATCCTTTTCCTGAATACTCCGATATTCTCTTCCCTTACCGTAAGTCCTGCGGCAAGCTCATGTCCGCCGAATCTCTGCAAGGTATCGGCCGAGGCTTTAAGCGCATCGAACAGAGAAAAGCCCTCGATGCTTCGACCCGAGCCGACCGACCGCTCTCCTGCGGCGCTTATGACTATGCACGGCTTACCGTAACGCTCGCACAGCTTTGACGCGGCAATTCCGATAACACCGATGTGCCAGCCGAAGCCGTCGACAACAATGACCCTTTGCCTATCGTAACAGTTTTCTTCGATTATCCTGCAGGCGGCTTCGAATATTTCCTGCTCGGTTGCCTGCCGTTCGGCATTGAGTCGGTCAAGACAGCCGGCGTAATACAAGGCGTCGTCATAGCTTGTGCTCATCAAAAGCTTCACAGCGGTTTCGGCATTTGCCATACGTCCAGCGGCGTTTATTCTCGGACAAAGACCGAAAGCCGCCGAGGTCGAGGTAACAAACTTAGAGCCCGAAACCTCGATAAGTGCTTTTATGCCGCAATTTCTGCGACTGTTTATGATTTTCAGTCCGATACCGACTATCGCACGGTTTTCGCCGTTCAACGGCACGACATCGGCGATGGTACCGAGCGCCACGATATCGGCGTACTCGTAAATGACCTCCTCGCACGTTCTGCCCTCAAGAGCACAAACAAGCTTAAAGGCAACACCAGCGCCGCAAAGCTCCGAATATACCCAATCGCACTCGGCATCGATGTGAGGGTCGACAACTGCGGCGGCATTCGGGATCTCACCTTGAAGCAAATGGTGATCGGTTATTACTATATCGACACCGAGCTCATTCGCACGCTCGGTCTCCTTTACGGCATTGATTCCGTTGTCGACCGTTATTATCAGCGTAACTCCGTCTTCGGCGGCCTTCTCAATAGCCTTCTCGGATATTCCGTATCCGTCGCTTTCACGGTCGGGCACATAAAAGTCAACATCGGCCTCTCTTTTTTTGAGATACGAGGTCAAAAGTGCGGTCGCAGTCACCCCGTCACAGTCATAGTCGCCGAAAACAAGAATTTTTTCCTTTTCGGAAATAGCCACGTTTATGCGGTCGACCGCTTCGGACATTCCGCTGTATTCATAAGGGTCGGTGAAATCCGACTCACTTGAAAAGAACTGCTCGATCTCATAAGGATCGTCAAGTCCCCTGGCGCAGGCGATAAACACTATAAGAGGATCGAGTCCGCAATCCTCCGCAATTTCCGATACCGTCAGCTTATCGACGTTCGGAAAGCTCCAACGTTTGAAATTCATTTGCTACACCTGCCGTATAAAAATAATGACCCTATTTTAAAACAATATTTATATATTAACACTTTATAACGGATTTTTCAAGCATTAGCGGCAAATAATACCCTAAATACACTTAAAAAGGAACAGACAAATGCTGAAACAAAAACGGTATTATCTTCTCATCTTCGCAATAGGCGCCGTGGGTTACTGCCTTTTGGAGGTTTTGTGGCGCGGCTTTACACATCCGACCATGGCCTTTGCCGGCGGATTTTCCTTTGTTCTGATATTCACGGTCGAAAGGCATTTAAAGCAGCTGAAGCTCATTTACCGTGCGATACCCTCGGGACTCGGAATAACGCTTATAGAAGCCTTATTCGGTGCTGTATTCAATTTAACTCTCGGTTCAAACGTTTGGGACTATTCGGCAATACCCATAAACTGGCAGGGACAAATATGCCTTTTATACACCGTCCTTTGGTGCTTTCTGTCGGTACCGCTTTTGTATTTGTCGGAAAAGCTCCAAAAAACATTTTTTGAAAATAAAGCCCGACTTTAAAGGCTTAAACTTAATTAAAATTAGCAAACTTGTCCGTTTTCGGAATATACAAGCGTTTTTCGCATAACTTTATTAAACGGAACCGTAATTTAATTAAAATTTATCGACAGATAGTAAATTTTAATAGGTTTTGGCTCAAATCGGTTGACATTTAAATTTACGATGCTATAATAGCAACGTGAAATTTAACGGCAAAGGGGATTCCCCTTTTGTCGTTTGTTTGGTTTACGGAAGGGGTACATAATGAAGATTTCTGAGATTTTCGGCAGTGAGGTCTTTAACGAGGGCGTAATGAAGGAAAAGCTGCCCAAGGAGACCTATAAAGCACTGAAAAAGACTATACACGACGGTAAAGCACTTGATATTACCATTGCCAACACCGTCGCAAATGCGATGAAGGATTGGGCTATTGAAAAGGGTGCCACTCACTACACCCATTGGTTCCAGCCGATGACCAATATCACGGCCGAAAAGCACGACAGCTTCATTGTCCCGACCGAGGACGGTCACGTTATTATGGAGTTCTCGGGTAAGGAGCTTATAAAGGGCGAATCCGACGCATCGTCGTTTCCCTCCGGCGGCCTGAGAGATACCTGTGAGGCACGAGGCTACACCGCATGGGACCCGACCTCCTGTGCCTTTGTTAAGGACGGTACGCTTTGCATTCCGACTGCCTTCTGCTCATATAACGGTGAGGCACTTGACAAGAAAACTCCTCTGCTCCGCTCTATGGAAGCACTCAGCAAGCAGGCCGTGAGAATACTCCGCCTTTTCGGTAACGATACCGTCAAGAGGGTCAACACCACGGCAGGACCCGAGCAGGAGTATTTTTTGGTCGACAAAAAGTATTATGATGAGCGACCCGATCTGCTTTACTGCGGCCGCACGCTTTTCGGCGCTCCGGCTCCAAAGGGACAGGAGCTTGAGGATCACTACTTCGGTGCCTTGAAGCCGAGGGTATGTGCATATATGAAGGACCTTGACGAGGAGCTTTGGAAAATGGGCATACTCGCCAAGACCAAGCACAATGAGGCCGCTCCGGCTCAGCACGAGCTTGCTCCCATTTACACGACCACCAACATCGCCGTTGACCACAATCAGCTCACGATGGAAATTATGAAAAAGGTCGCAGGACGTCACGGACTTGTCTGCCTGCTTCACGAAAAGCCCTTTGCGGGTGTCAACGGAAGCGGAAAGCACAACAACTGGTCGCTTTCGACCGACACGGGCACAAACCTTCTCGACCCTGGTAAGACCCCTGCCGAGAATGCTCAGTTCCTGCTTTTCCTTGCCGCTGTCATCAAGGCCGTCGACGATTATCAGGGTATGATGCGTGTATCGGTGGCTTCGTCCGCCAACGACCACCGTCTCGGTGCCGCAGAGGCACCTCCGGCTATCGTTTCGATATTCTTGGGTGACGAGTTGCAGGCAATTCTCGAGTCGATAGTCAACGGAACCGATTATCACGGCTCGGATGCCGGAAAAATGAAGCTCGGTGTTCACGTGCTCCCCGACTTCCCGAAGGATAATACAGATCGCAACCGCACCTCTCCCTTTGCGTTTACCGGCAATAAGTTTGAATTCAGAATGCTGGGCTCGACCGCATCGGTCGCCGATCCCAACACCGTTCTCAATACAATAGTTGCCGAGGCGCTTTGCTCCTATGCCGACCGTTTGGAGGGTGCCGAAAACTTTACCGAAGCGGTCAACAGCCTTGTTAAAAAGACCTTTAAGGATCATATGCGCATAATTTTCAACGGCAACGGCTATTCCGATGAATGGAAGGCCGAAGCCGAGCGCAGAGGACTGCTCAACCTTGTTTCGACCGTTGATGCACTTCCTCAGATGCTTTTGCAGAAAAACATCGACGTATTCGCAAAGCACAAGGTTTATACCGAATCCGAGATACGCTCACGCTATGAGATAATGCTCGAGAACTACTCCAAGGCGGTAAATATCGAAGCACTCACTGCCATTGATATGGTCAGAAAGAAGTATATCCCCTCGATCAGCAAATATGTCGGCAAGCTCAGTGAAACAGTTGCCGACAAGAGAAGCATTTCGACCGCAGTTAATGCCGATGCCGAAATAAGCATCATCGAAAAGCTTTCCGAGCATACCGCAAATATGTATAAGCATTGCGACGAGCTTGAAAAGGCCGATAAAGCGGCTTTGGCACTGTCGGGCTATGAGCAGGCCAAGACTTTCCGCGACAACGTGCTTCCCGCAATGGAGGAATTGCGCCGCGACGTCGACTCCGCCGAGGGTCTGACAGCCGAAGAATATTGGCCTGTCGCAACCTACGGCGAGCTTTTGTTTATGGTTTAAGCGAATCAATCATTATGGAATTATTTTAATAGTAACAAAACAAAATGCGTAAGAAGCTGTTTAATTGACTTCTTACGCATTTTGCATATTGAAATAGTTATATTAATATTTCAGCTAAGATTTGATTTATCTGTTAGCTATAACTGTTCCGGTGACATTTGTTACACTTACTGAATATGTAGGAGATAAAGAAACATAACTTGCAATTTTACTATAAATCGCCTGTGTATTTTCAGAAATTCCGTTATACGGAATTTCCAATTGAATCGATTTGGTCTGCCAATTCGATGATGAGTTTGGTGTTAGTAAGACAGTAATAATAACATCGGAAAACTCAACATTCTTTTTAGCTGAAGTGCTTACGGTAATTTTTCCTTCACCCATATCGTAATTTTGGTATCCGGCGCTCTCAATTTCTATATCACTGCATCTGATTGAGAAAATAATGTAATCGTTAATATTTGCAGTTGTTAATTTAATTTCTTGTGTTTGATTTTGCACAGACGAATTGCTACTCTGCACATTATTTGATAATGAAGCGGTACTTGTAGGTTCGGCATTATCAGAACAACCTACAAAACAAAGAATCATAACTAACAATAAGACTATAGAAACTAATTTTTTCATTTATATTTCCCTCTTTCAAAAAAATAATATTCTGTCCACGATTATTATTAAAGAGCCTCTCTTTTTTGGCTGCAAGTTTTGCACCACCTAATTGATATTGCATCACATGCCCTTGCCGCATTTTCACTTGGAAAGCATTTATAGCCGTCACAATCGCAATCAATGTGTTTTGTATGGACGCACAATCCTTTATAATGCAAAACTCCGGTTTTTTTGTTTAAAATATAAGCATTACGCACAATCACCACCCCCTCTCGCTCTAATTATAGACGTTTTCTTTCTATTTGTCAATAGAAAGTTTCTATCTATTCTATAATGTGAATGAGGTGTTACCTATGAATTCAACATTAGGAATAAGATTTCGTAATTTAAGAGAAGACTCCGATTTGAACCAAACTCAATTAGGTGAAAAGTTACATATGACACAACGAAAGGTTTCATATATCGAATGTGGAAAATATGAGCCTTCAATTGAAGACATTTTTAATATTTGCACTTTTTTTAAAATATCTGCCGATTATCTGCTTGGAATCCCGAAAGGTTACACCTATCCTGAAAGATAATAGCTTTTGTATATGATACCGTTTTTTGATCATACTTAAAAATATTATCAAAAAAACACATGATCTTAAATTATTTAGCGGTTTTGACCGAAAATATAAATTTTTTCGGTTAACTTT
>CAZWLH010000028.1:0-17291 GCA_964634675.1 uncultured Eubacteriales bacterium | reverse complement strand
CTTTCGCAATGTAATATACCCCTGTGTGATTGAGAATAGTATTGCATTATCTACAGTTTAAAGCGACATAAAAAAGATATTATGTTTGACAAAAAGCGTTATAGTGTGTATAATGTTATATGTAAAACAATGGATATTTATGAAATTTTTTCGATTTTCAGCTTTTTGTTTGATGTTTCATAATTTTCCACCGCTTTTCTGCGGTAATTGCGGCAATAATATTTTTGTCAGCTGATTTTAGTTGGGAGTGCATCCTGTGGAAAAGATAATCGTGAACGGAGGAAAAAGGCTTTGCGGTGAGGTTGCCGTCAGCGGTGCTAAAAATGCCGCCGTTGCAATAATCCCCGCTGTACTGCTTTGCGACGGTGTCTGCCGCATTGAAAACGTGCCTGCCATTTCCGATGTCAACGTCATAATCCGAATTCTTTATGAGCTTGGTGCGAGCGTTAAGGTTATTGATAATACAACGGTCGAGATCGACCCTAAAAATATACATTCGCATATTCTTTCGGCTTCTATGGCTTCAAAAATGCGCGCGAGCAGCTATTTTATCGGCGCAATGCTCGGCCGATTCAAAAAAGCAAGGGTCGCTCCTCCGGGCGGCTGTGATTTCGGCGTGCGCCCGATCGACCAACATATTAAGGGCTTTGAAGCACTCGGCGCCACCGTCACCATTGACGGCGGTATGGTCAACGCTTATGCCGACGAGCTTTTCGGAAGTGCCATATATCTCGATAAGGTCTCGGTCGGCGCAACGGTCAACATTATGCTTGCCGCCGTTAAGGCAAGGGGACTTACCGTTATCGAAAATGCCGCGCGTGAGCCGCATATCGTCGATCTTGCCAACTTCCTTAACTCGATGGGTGCCGATATTATGGGTGCAGGCACCGATGTTATCAAAATAAGGGGCGTTTCATCGCTCCACGGCACAATATACAGTATAATTCCCGACCAAATCGAGGCTGGAACATATATGATAGCGGCCGCTATCACCGGCGGCGATCTGACCGTTACCAACGTTATCCCCAAGCATCTTGAGTCGATAACCGCCAAGCTTGAGGAGGTCGGCGCAAGGGTTGAGGAGTATGACGAGGCCGTGCGTGTCGTTATGGAACGCAGACCCAAGAGCTGCAATGTTTTGACAATGCCGCACCCCGGCTTCCCGACCGATATGCAGCCGCAGATGACCACCCTTTTGGCAATGTGCGACGGTGTCAGCGTTATGACCGAGGGCGTTTGGGATAACCGCTTCAAATATGTCGATCAGCTCACTATGATGGGTGCAAAGATCAAGGTCGACGGCAAGGTGGCAATCATCAACGGCGTTGAGTCGCTGAATGCCGCTCCCGTTAAGGCTACCGACCTGAGAGCAGGTGCCGCAATGGTGCTTGCGGGGCTTGCCGCAAACGGTATGACCGAGATCGAAAACGTTGAATTTATCGACCGAGGCTATGACAATATAGTCGAAAAGCTTTCGGCGGTCGGTGCCGATATAAGGCGTGTTACCTTTATCGACCCCACTGCCGGACGTTCGGTAGTGTGATTTTAAAGCGGACCTTTTTGTGCCGGGGCGCGGCATACGGTCCGCTTTTGTTTGTTTTTTTGAACGGAGTATTTTGATGAGCAGACTTTTTCCGATCGCCAGCGGAAGCGGCGGCAACTGTACATATATCGGATATAAGCAGACGGGCATCCTGATAGATGCCGGTGTGAGCTGTAAATGTATCACCGAGGCTTTGCAGGAGTGCTCGGTCGACCCGAAAACACTTTCGGGTATTTTTATAACCCACGAGCATACCGACCATATTTCGGGACTGCGTGTTTTTGTGAAAAAATACAAGGTGCCGGTTTTTGCATCTTTCCCTACCGCAAAGGCTTTGATTGCAGCGGGAATTATCGGTGAAGAATGTGTCACGGTCATAAGCGACCGGGCCGAGGCAGGGGGGCTTTCGGTCGGGCGTTTTTCGACGAGTCACGATTGCGAGGGCTCGAGCGGATACACCGTGACGATGCCCGACGGCAAGAAGTGTGCCGTATGCACCGACCTCGGCGTTGTTTCCGACGAGGTACACAGGGCGATACAGGGCTGTGAGGCGCTGATCATCGAATCGAACCACGATGCTGCAATGCTCCAATGCGGATCGTATCCTCCGCCGCTGAAGAAACGTATTCTCGGAGAAACGGGACACCTTTCCAACGTGTCCTGCGCGGCCGAGCTTAAAAGACTGGCAGAGGGCGGTACGACAAGGTTTATCCTCGGCCATCTGAGCCGTGAAAACAACCGTCCCGAGATAGCACGCAGTGCGGCAACGGCGGCCTTGATGGATCTGAAGCTTAAAGAGGACATAGATTATACACTTTACGTTGCGCCGCCGAAAAACGGCAAAACGGTGATTTTTTAAGGAGACGGCGCTCGGCCGAGAACGAAAAATGCTCAAAGTAACTTTGATAACAGTCGGAAAACCGAAAGAAAAATACCTGCGTGATGCGGTGGCCGAATACGAAAAAAGGCTTTCCGCCTTTTGCACGCTCAAAACCGTCGAGCTTGAGCCGGTGCGCTTGCCTGATTCGCCGAATTCCGCTCAAATAAACGCCGCATTGACCGCCGAGGGCGCAAAAATACTGTCGGCGGTGCCCGACGGGGCCTTTGCCGTGCCTATGTGTATCGAGGGAAAGCAGTTGGACAGTGTCGGGCTTTCGCAAAAAATCGAAAGCGTTCCGATGTTGGGAAAAAGCGGCATATGCTTCATCATCGGCGGCTCATACGGTCTTTCCGAGCAGGTAAAGCAAAGGGCCGATTTAAAGCTTTCAATGTCTGAAATGACCTTTCCGCATCAGCTTGCCCGAGTTATGCTTTTGGAGCAGATATACCGTTCGTTCAAAATTTTACAGGGCGGTACTTATCACAAATAAATATGATTTTTGCCCGAAAAACCGCGGTAATTGCATTATAATACTTGCAATGACTGCGGTTTTGCTGTATAATTAAAAGGAATATAGAAAGTGTAATTTGGGAGAGCCTTGATTTGGAAAAAACGGTCTTAAACAACGAAAAAGAAAACCTCCTCGAAGCGCAGTTCGGCTATGCCGCACGCATAAAAGAGCTTCTTGAGAGCAAATATTCGAAACAGCCGCTGGCATATGTTCACACCTACGGCTGTCAGCAAAATGTCAGCGACAGTGAACGGCTTAAAGGATATCTTGAGCTTATGGGCTACGGCTTTACCGACGAGCTTGACGAGGCCGATCTTGTGCTTTACAATACTTGTGCCGTCCGTGAGCGCGCCGAGTCGAGGGTGTTCGGCAATGTCGGCATACTCAAGGCCAACAAGCGCCGCCGTCCGGGTATGATAATCTGCGTCTGCGGTTGTATGGTTCAGCAAAAAGAGGTTTCGGAAAAGATAAAAAAGAGCTATCCTTATGTCGACGTTCTTTTCGGCACTCAGGTGCGTCATAAATTCCCCGAGCTTTTATACCGCAAAATGACCACCGGCAAAAGGGTGTTCGAAAACCCCGAGGCTGACAGCGGTATGATCGAAGGAATGCCGATACACCGTGACGGAAGCTTTAAGGCGTGGCTTCCCATAATGCAGGGCTGCAACAATTTCTGCACATACTGTATAGTGCCTTATGTTAGAGGCCGTGAGTATTCGCGTGAGCCGCAGGAGATAATCTCGGAGGCCGAGGGGCTTGTTGCCTCGGGCGTTAAGGAGATAATGCTTCTCGGTCAAAATGTCAATTCATACGGCAAAAACTGCAAAACGCCGATGACCTTTGCCGAGCTTTTAAGGCATATAAACGCTATTCCGGGCGATTTCAGAATAAGATTTATGACCTCTCATCCGAAGGACTGCTCGGATGAGCTGCTCAAGGCAATGAGCGAATGCGAAAAGGTCGAAAAGCATTTGCATCTTCCCGTGCAGTGCGGAAGCGACCGTATTCTCAATGCAATGAACCGCCGATACAGGTCGGAGGATTATATGAAGCTTGTAAACCGGGCGAAGGAGCTTATGCCGAACATCAAGCTGACGAGCGATATAATCGTCGGTTTTCCCGGTGAAAATGAGGAGGATTTCGAGTGCACGCTGAAGCTGATAAAGGAGGTTGAGTATTATTCGCTCTTCACCTTTATCTTCTCACCGAGACCGGGCACTCCGGCAGCGCAAATGCCCGACCCCGAGCTTCCTGCCGACAAGTCACGCCGCTTTGCCGCTTTGCTTCGCGAGCAGGAAAAAATATCGCAAAAGCTCAACAATGCGCTTATCGGCCGGAAGGTAAGACTTTTGATAGAAGAGCTTGAGGACGGAGTTTCGGTCGGAAGATCGTCCGAAAACTTAGTCGTAAGAATCAAGGGTGTTTATCCCGAAGGTACGTTTGTAAACGCCGAAATCACCGCATTTGACGGTGTGCTTCACGGCGAAACAATATAATTAAAACGGAGAGATGTAAAATGGATATCATAGAAGCCGCAAGAAATTTGGGTGCTGTTATGCAGCAGGACGAGCGATACAAGAAATATATCGAGGCCAAAAAAGCCAACGATGAGGATGCCGAGCTTCAGCAGCTTATCGGCGAATTCAACCTTGCGAGAATGTCGGTCGACAACGAGTTCCAAAAGGAAGAGTCCGAGCGTGACGGTGAAAAGATAAAGAAATTCAACGTTCAGATACGCCGGATATACGGAAAAATTATGTGCAACGACACGATGATGAAGTATAACGAGGCCAAGGCCGAATTCGAGGCCGTTATGCAGCGTGTTAACGGAATTATCGAGCTGTCTGCCGACGGCGAGGATCCTGCCACCTGTGAGCCGGCTTCGGGCTGTACCGGAAGCTGCGCTACCTGCGGCGGATGCCACTGATTTAAGCCGACGGAAGATATTAATTTGAATTTGAGGTGAAACCTATGGCCGAGCTGTCGCCTATGATGCGCCAGTATCTTGAAATAAAGGAACGCAATAAGGACAAGCTGCTTTTCTTCAGAGTGGGCGATTTTTACGAGATGTTTTTCGACGATGCGAAAACCGCTTCGAGGGAGCTTGATCTTGTCCTCACGGGAAAGGACTGCGGTCTTGATGAGCGTGCACCGATGTGCGGTGTGCCTTACCATAGCTGCGAGGCCTATATCGCACGGCTTATCGAAAAGGGTTATAGGGTCGCCATATGCGAGCAGACAGAGGATCCTGCGACGGCCAAGGGGCTTGTCAAGCGTGACATAATACGTGTTGTCACTCCGGGCACCGTTTTGGAGGACAGTATGCTCGACGAGTCACGCAATAACTATCTTGCCGCCTGCTTTTTTGAAAAGAAGGTTTACGGACTTTGCTTTATAGATGCCTCAACGGGTGCGGTCAACGTCACCGAAATTTCCGGACCCGAGTCGAAGCAGAGGGTGATAGGTGAGCTCGGAAGGTTTAATCCCAAGGAAATAATAACGGTCAAGGATTTTGTCGGCGAAAAGGAGATCGCCGATTTCGTCCGTGAGCGCCTGCAATGCTGTGTCACGATGCTCGATGAAGACTGCTTTGCCGAAAAGACGGCCGAGGCGGCGGTTTGCGAGCATTTTAAAATAGGCTCGGTCGAAGAAAAAGGTCTTGTGTCGGGTTCGCTGACGGTCCGTGTGCTCGGTGCTTCGATAGGTTATCTCAACAAAACTCAGATGAGCGGAATGGAGCGCATTTCGGATATCAACGTTTATTCCGACAGTCAGTTTATGCGTGTCGATATTACGGCAATGCGTAACCTTGAGCTGTGTGAGACCATGCGCAACAAGGAAAAGCGAGGCTCATTGCTTTGGGTGATTGACAAAACCAAGACCGCAATGGGCAAGCGGCTTATAAGAAAGTGGATAAGTCAGCCGCTTATGGACAGAATGGCGCTTGAAATGCGCTATAACGGTGTTGACGAGCTGATCGGCAATACCGTGGCGGCAGGTGAGATAAGAGAGCTTTTGATCGGTGTGCACGATATCGAGCGCTTGATGACACGTATCGTTTACGGTACCGCCGGTGCGAGAGAGCTGAGGTCGCTTTGCTTTACGGCATCGCGTCTTCCGGCAATAAAGGAGCAGCTTTCGGCCTGCAAGAGCCGAATACTTGCCTCGGCCAACGCCGATATAGATTCCCTTGAGGATATTTGCAGACTTATCGACAGCGCGATAGTCGAGGAGCCTCCGTTCTCGGTTCGCGAGGGCGGCATAATAAAAGAGGGCTATAACGCCGATGTCGACCTGCTTCGCTCCGACCTTACCGGCGGAAAGGAGCTTATTGCGAGTATTGAGGCCTCGGAGCGTGAAAAAACGGGTATCAAAACGCTCAAGGTCAGATATAACAAGGTGTTCGGGTATTATATCGAGGTCACGAATTCGTTCAAGGATATGGTGCCCGATACATATATAAGAAAGCAAACGCTTACCAACTGCGAAAGATATATAACCGACGAGCTGAAGACCATCGAGGCGAGGGTCTTGGGCGCAAGGGAGCACGGTGCTCAGCTTGAATACAAAATATTCGACGAAATCCGCAAGACCGTGGCCGATGCCCTTTCGCGTGTGCAGAAGACCGCCGATGCCGTCGCTTTGGTCGATGTTCTCGGCTCTTTGGCCGAGGCGGCGCTCAATAACAACTACTGCCGTCCGACACTCAACACAAACGGCACGCTCAATATCGTCGGCGGACGTCACCCCGTGGTCGAACAGCTCGGGAATATGCCGTTCGTGCCGAACGACACCGTGCTCGATTGCGGCGATAACCGCTGTGCGATAATAACCGGCCCGAATATGGCGGGAAAATCCACCTATATGAGACAGGTGGCGGTGATTGTGCTTATGGCTCAAATGGGCTCATTTGTTCCGGCTGAGGTCGCCGAGATACCCATCACCGATGCCATATTCACACGTGTCGGTGCCTCCGATGACCTTGCATCGGGACAGTCGACCTTTATGGTCGAGATGAGCGAGGTGGCGCATATACTCAAAAATGCGACCTCAAGGAGTCTTCTGATACTTGACGAGATCGGACGCGGAACCTCGACCTATGACGGAATGGCGATCGCGCGCTCGGTGCTCGAGTATGTTTGCGACAAAAAGAAAATAGGCGCAAAAACGCTTTTCGCAACCCATTATCACGAGCTGACGGTGCTTGAGGATCAGCTCAAGGGCGTTAAAAATTACAACGTTGCCGTCAAAAAGCGCGGCGATGACATAACCTTTTTGCGGCGTATCGTCAGAGGCGGTGCCGATGACAGCTACGGCGTTGAGGTCGCAAAGCTTTCGGGTATTCCGAATGCCGTTATCGAGCGTGCCAAGGATATACTGAAAATGCTTGAAAGCGGCGGTGCCGAGCAGGGACAAAGGATAACCGGCGATGAGGCCGAAATGCAAATGACCTTTGAGCTTCACGGCGCAAAGCAGCTTTTGGAGGAGCTTCAGCTGCTCGACGTTAACACGCTGACACCGATAGAGTGTATGACCGTGCTGAACGGCTTTGTTCAAAAGGCACGTGAAATAAAGTGACGAAAGGAAAATCAGAATGAAAATAGGAGCAAGATATAAGCTTTTGGGAAAATGCCGTCACGCAGTGCTTGACCTTCCTTTAAACGAGGTTTCGGAGATGTTCGAAAATGCTCTTTGCAGCTCGGAAAACACACGTCTTTCGGGCAGTGTCAACAGCAATACCGGCGTTTTCAAGATAGAATATAAAATTCCCGGCCGCAAGAACGACACATACGAGAATTACTGTATGCTGGTCGAGCTTTTCGAGACCGATGACGGCGGAACGAGAATAGAATACGCTTTTGTTTACGACCGTCTTTTGAGCTGGTACACAAGAATACTTTCGGTGATCTGCTTTATAGTGCCGCTTGCCGCCGCATTGATAATTTATTTCCGCTTTGCCTTGACCGAGCCGAAGCATCTGCTTGTATATATTCCGCTTTTGCTAATATCGGCATTCGGCGTGTTCTCTCTGTTCGGATATAAAGAGAAGATGAGCAGTGTCAAGCCGATGGTGAAGGATTTTGAAAAAATGCTTATTGCGGCGTTCGGAGACGGGGAATAAGCAGGTCTTCCTGCCGCAAGTATATTTGAAGGGAGGTCGCCGATAAGTGGCAGTGATAAATGTATTACCGAAGCAGGTTGCCGAGCTGATAGCCGCCGGTGAGGTCGTTGAACGGCCGTCGTCGGTCATAAAGGAGCTTGTCGAAAACTCGATAGATGCGGGCGCAACGCTTGTTACGATCGAGATAAAAAACGGCGGCGTTACCTTTATGCGCGTTACCGATAACGGCTGCGGCATTGCAAGAGAGGATGTCACGACCGCCTTTAAGCGCCACGCAACCAGCAAGATCGGCAACGAGGCCGACCTTGACAGTATAGCAACGCTCGGCTTCAGAGGCGAGGCACTTGCGGCGATATCCTCGGTGTCACGTATCGAAATGCTGACAAAGCAGCGCAGTGACGAGATAGGAACCGCCTATTCATCTGACGGTGCCGAGGGGATCGATGTGAACGATGCCGGCTGTCCCGACGGTACCACGATAATCGTAAGGGATCTGTTTTTCAACACTCCCGCAAGAATGAAGTTTTTGAAAAAGGATATAGCAGAGGGCAATTCGGTCGGCGCGGTGCTTGACCATATAGCGCTTTCGCACCCCGAAATTTCCTTCCGTTTTATACGCGACGGCCGTCAGGTGTTTGTGACACCGGGTGACGGCCGGCTCAAATCGGCGATATATGCCGTTTGCGGACGTGAGTTTGCCGCAACACTGCTGCTGGTCGAAAGCGAGCTTAACGGTATCAGGGTCTCGGGCTTCACCTGTAAGCCGACTGCCTGCCGCCCGAAAAAGAACGCTCAGTTTGTCTTTTTAAACGGAAGATACGTGCGTTCGGGAACAGTGGCTTCGGCACTTGATGCAGCATATAAAAATATGGCGATGGTCGGCCGTTATCCTGCCGCGGTACTGCATTTGACGGTGCCCTACGGAGCGGTCGACATAAACGTTCATCCTGCCAAGACCGAGGTCAGATTTTCCGATGAGCGCAGGGTATTCGACTGCGTTATGTTCGGCGTGAAAAATGCGTTGGCAGCAGGCGACAGCCGTCCCGAAATGGAGCTTCGCCCAAGAAAAGACATAAATCGTATGACGGTTGAGGAATACCGCCAGACACGCTTGCCCGAGGTATCGGACAAGCAGCCGCAGGATAAGCTTTCGCAGTATGAAAAAATGCTGCTGAACGCCGCTTCCAAGCCGACAATGCCGCTTTCGCAAAGCCGACCGACATTGGTCGGCGGTTACAGTGTGCCGACCGTCCCGAAGCCCCGACCCGAGGCGGAAAAGCCTTATTTTGCCTGGGGCGAAGAGGCCGAGGCAAAAGCCGGGACAGAGCCTTGCCGGGAGGAGCTTATAAAAACCGAGCCGGTAGCCTATTCGGACATAACAAACGGCGGCCGGAATGCCGTTAAGGCCGAAAAGCCGCAGAGCGCAGAGCCTCGGCAGGCCGAAGAAGCTGTCGTGGCGGAAGCCGCTTGTGACGAACCGCCGATTGAGCTTGAATATATCGGCGAGGCGTTTAAGACATATATAATAGTAAGGCGTGACGAAAGTCTTTTTTTGATAGACAAGCACGCCGCACACGAAAGAATAATTTTCAACCGCCTGAAGGCCGAGGCCGAGAGCAATCCGCAGATGCTTCTCAATCCCGAGCAGGTCACCCTGCGCCGTGACGAATATGTTACGGTCGTCGAAAATACCGAGCTTTTGCTCAAGGCCGGATTCGATATAGAGGATTTCGGTGACGGCTGTGTTATCGTTCGCTCGGTGCCGAGTGCGCTTGTCGGCGAAGGTGTGTCGGGTCTTATATCCGAGCTTGCCGCAAGCCTTGCCGATAAAAATACCGTCGAGGTGGTACGGCTTGAACGCATTTATGAGACCGTGGCCTGCCGTGCCGCAGTCAAGGGCGGCAATCTGTCATCGCCCGAAGAGCTTAAGGCGTTGGCCGAAGCGGTTTTGAGCTCCAAAGAAATTATGTACTGTCCGCACGGCCGTCCCGTTGCGATGGAGCTGAAGCGGCGTGAGATAGAAAAGCAGTTCGGAAGGATACAGTAATGCTTGAAAAACCTATGGTCATCGCAATAGTCGGCCCGACCGCATCGGGCAAAACGGCTCTCGGAGTTCGGCTTGCGGCTGCGTTGGGCGGCGAGGTGATCTCGGCCGATTCGATGCAGATATACAACAGTATGCCGATAGCCTCGGCGGCTCCGACCGAGGAGGAAATGTGCGGAATAAGGCACCGACTTATCGGTATATGCGACCCGACCGAAAGGTTTTCGGTCGCCGATTACGTCGCGAGGGCATCTTCGGAAATAGAGGATGTCATTGCACAAAAAAAGCAGCCGATCATTGTCGGCGGAACGGGTCTTTACATAGATTCGCTCATATCGGGTGTGAGCTTTAAGGATGAGGACGTCGGCTCGGTCAGAGAAGAGCTTGAGCGTGAGGCCGACCGCAAGGGGATGGAGCATATGCTTGACGTTTTGCGGAAAATCGACCCGAAGACCGCCGAAAAGTATCATCCGAACGACCGAAAGCGCATCTTGCGTGCGTTGGAGATATACCGTATTCACGGGAAGCCCAAGTCCGAGCTCGATGCCGAATCGAAAATCGGCGGTGACCGATATGACAGCATAAGGCTCGGGATAACCTACCGTAACCGTGAGCTTTTATATGAAAGAATCAACCGCCGAGTTGATATAATGCTCGAAAACGGTTTGCTTGACGAGGCCGAACGAGCCTTCAATTCGAATGTCGGAGGAACGGCGGTGCAGGCGATAGGACATAAGGAATTTTTTCCTTATTTTAAGGGTGAAATTCCGCTTGAGACCGCCGTCGAGCGACTCAAGACCGAAACACGTCGCTATGCCAAGCGCCAGCTTACGTGGTTCAGAAGAAACGATAATTGCAATTGGATATATGCCGACGAAACTCCGGACGTGTTCGAAGAGGCAATGAAAATACTCGAAGCTTAAGTGAGGTGACCGTAAAATGAATAAAACCGTCGTTACCGTTTTGAAGTGGATCGCCGTCATTTTTGCGGTCGTTTACCTCGGCGTTCAGATACATTCGGGACTTATTGACCCCGTTACGACCGATACCGTGTATCCTTATTCGGCCTATACGGGCTACGACACTACCGGCTTTGTCATAAGAAACGAGACCGTTATAAACGAGTCGATCGGAGGTGTGCTCAGCTTTGAGGTGGCGGACGGCGGACGTGTTTCCAAGGGCGGAACGGTCGCAAGGGTGTATTCAAGCTCTCGGGAGGCTGACAACCGCATAAAGGCTGAGGAGCTTGAAAAAAGAATAGTCTCCTTGCAAAAAATTCAGGTTTATAACGATGTCAATGCCGCGGATCTCGACACCGTTAACCATAAGATCGGCGAAGCTCTCGGCAAGGTCATAGCCGCAACGCAAAACGGCAAGGTCGACAGCACCGAGTATTATGACATCCTGCTCGAAAATATGGCACGGAGGCAGATAATCACGGGACAGGCTTCCGATTTCAACGGACTTTTGTCATCTCTCAAGGCCGAGCGTGACGCGCTTATGTCCTCGGGTTCGGCATCGGACAAGGTGGTTTCACCCGGCTCGGGCTATGTTATATACACCGTTGACGGATATGAAAATGCGATAAGCACCGACAACCTCGAAGCCTTGAGTGCCGACACGCTGCAAAGTCTCAAAAAAGAGGAT
Organism: uncultured Eubacteriales bacterium; assembly: GCA_964634675.1. Taxonomy (GTDB): domain Bacteria; phylum Bacillota; class Clostridia; order Oscillospirales; family Acutalibacteraceae; genus UMGS172. The sequence continues at coordinate 5,544 of CAZWLH010000028.1, read as the reverse complement.
GTTCCCGATACGGCGGTGTGTAAGATAGTCGGTGATTATGAATGGTACATTGCTGCAACCGTCACCTTTGCCGAATCGCTGAATCTCAAGCAGGACGGCAAGGTCACTTTGAGAACGGGACTTCAATCGGTGCCTGAGCTCAGCGCGACGGTCAAATACATAAACAAGCAGGCGGTCGGAGATAAAGCAGTTGTGGTTTTTTCGTGCGACAGTATGAACAACGAGCTGGCACAGATACGGAATATCGACATAACGGTCGTTGTCGAGGAGCATAGCGGACTTAAGGTCGACAACCGTGCGATAAGAATCGTCGACGGTCAGAAGGGCGTATATGTTCTGCTTGCTTCTCAGGTCAAATTCATACCGGTCGAGGTCGTTTGGTCGGGAGAAAATTATTCGATAGTCAAGCAGGAAGCCACCGAAAAGCGTGTACTGCGTATATATGACGAGATAATAGTAAAAGGAAAGAGCTTATATGACGGAAAAATTATCTATTGACGAAGCACAGCGGATCGAATGGTTCGATCGCAATTTCAAGGATATAGAGGAGCGTATTGCCGCCGCCTGCGAGCGTTCGGGACGTCGCCGCGATGAGGTGATAATGCTTGCCGCGACCAAAACCGTGCCGACGGCGGTCATCAATCACGCAATAGAAAGCGGTGTGGAATACATCGGCGAAAACCGTGTTCAGGAGCTGCTCTCAAAAAAGGACGGACTTGCAGCCTCTCACCGACATTTTATAGGACACCTGCAAACCAACAAGGTAAAGGATATAATCGGTGAGGTCGAAATGATCGAGTCGGTACATTCTTTAAAGCTTGCCGCCGAGATCGGAAATCAGGTTTCGGCCAAGGGCGGCGTTATGCCGATATTGGTCGAGGTGAACATCGGAAACGAGGAAAGCAAATCGGGCTTTTCGGAAAGCGAGCTTACTTCGGCCCTGACCGAAATGTCAAAAATCCCAGGTATTTCGGTCAAAGGACTTATGACAATACCCCCGATTTGTGAAAACATACAAGAAAGTTATCAATATTTTGAAAAAATGCGCAAACTGTTTATTGACATTAAGGGCAAAAACGTGGATAATGTAAGTATGGAATTTTTGTCTATGGGAATGTCCGGCGATTTTGAACAGGCGATCGAGTGCGGTGCGAATATCGTGCGTATCGGTACCTCACTTTTCGGTCAGCGTGACTACGGCAAAGCCGTGAAATAAACCTATTAAAAAATAAGCGAAGGAGAATAACAGATGAGCTTTTTTGATAAGATCAAGGATATTATGAGTGCAGGAGATGAGGACGAGGATTTCGAGGAGTATGTTACCGAGACCCCGGCTAAGGAGACCTCTTCGGGCAGTGATTACTACTCTTATTCGAACCGCAGTGCCGAAAAAGAGAAAACAACTCAGTTCCCCAGCGACCGCAAGCAGCGAGAGAGCCGTTTAAGCTCTCAGCTTCAGGTTGCACTTGTTAAGCCCGAGCGCTTTGAGGATGTTCCGGCAATTGCCGACCATCTGGCCGACGGCAGAACCGTTGTGCTCAACTTAGAGGCCGCCAACCGTGAGACTCAGCGTCGCTTGCTCGACTTTTTGAGCGGTGCCGCATATGCCCACGGCGGAAAGATCAAAAAGGTTGCCAACAGCACATTTATCATCACCCCGAGCAACGTCGATGTTATGGGCGAGCTTTTGATGGACGAGCTTGAGAACAGCGGCGCCAACTATTTTTAACTCAAAATGACCGATAAGGAACGGGAGATTACGGAGGCTCGCATAAGGGATGCCTTGAAGCAGTGTGAGCAAAGGTCGGTGCCGAAATTTGTCGGTTTTCTTGATGCATCGGGTGCTGCGGCAGCAGTGTCGGCGTCAAAAGGTAGCACTGTGAGGACCGTGCTTTACGGCGGATACGACTCGGCCGAGAGGGTTTGCTTCGGTGCTTTTCCCGATTGGTGCGAGATCGATCTTTCGCAGTTTCCCATAACAAGGCTTCGTGTTACAAACCGCTCCGACCGCAGACTCAGTCACAGGGATATTCTCGGTGCGCTTATGTCGGCCGGAATAGAGCGGGATACCGTCGGTGATATCATAACCTCGGGTGAGTACCCGATAATATTTGTCCGTTCGTCGGTCGCAGAGCACATTAAGGCGCATATCGACCGAATAGCCTCGGCCGGTGTGAGCATCGTTGAGGATACCTCGGACGAAATATGTGTGATACGTGAGACCGAAAGCAAAAGCGGAACGGTCGCTTCAATGCGGCTTGACTGTGTTGTCGCCGAGCTTGCCGATTGCTCGAGAGCCAAGGCGCTTGAGCTTATAAACGGCAGGGCGGTGGCGTTGTGCGGTATCGAAGCTCAAAAGTGCACTGCCGAGGTCGGGCAGGGCGACACCGTTACGGTGAGACATATCGGAAAATTTGTTATCGACCAATGTGACCGAGTTACCCAAAAGGGCAGAATCGCCCTTATTTACAGAAAATATATATAAGATTTTCGGAGGAAAACAAATGAAAACACCTGAGCAGATACGTGATATGGAGTTTCAGAAATCCACGATGGGCGGCTATAAGCAAAGCGACGTCGAGTTGTTTTTGGAAGAGGTCGCTTCGCAGGTAGAAATTCTCACAAAGCAGAAGAACGATGCCGAGCGCAAGCTTCAGGAGGTCAGCCGCAAGGCACCCGAGGCCGCTCTTTCGGCTACCGGTATTCAGAATGTTTTGGTCAGCGCACAGCGTGTGGCCGATCAGATAACCGAGGAGGCAAAGCAGTCGGCCGAGCACATCGTTGCCGAGGCTAACCTTAAGCTGACCGAGGCCGATATCAAATCGCGCGAGATTATCGCCGAAGCCGAAGGCCGTGCGGTTCTGCTCGGTGAAACTGCCGAAAACGAGGCCGCAAAGATCATTGCTTCGGCCGTGACCGAGGCGGAAAAAATCGTTGCCGAGGCCAAGGAGAGCGTTGAGCTTGAGCAAAAGCTTTACGACCGACTCAAGATCGAGATCGCCGATTTCCGCAAGAAGGCTTCTGCTCAGTGCAGTGCTTTGGTTGAGCTTATCAATCAGCTTCCCGGCGAAATTCCCTTCAACATAGAGCGTTCAAAGTCGGTGCTTTCGGTTGATTTCAGCGATCCGGCAGAACTGCTGAGATCGGCTGTCGATGCACGTCTTGAAAAAGAACACGCCGCCGCAGAGGAAAAGGCACAGGCCGAAGCCGCAGCCGCAAAGGCCGCCGAGCCTGTTACGGCACCGGTCGCAGAGCTTCAGCCCGAACCCGAAAAAACGGTTGCTCCCGAGGTCGTTGCAATGCCCGAGGCCGAGCCGGTAGTGGTATCCGATGCCGAATTTGCCGAGGAGATCGCAGTTGAACCCGAGCCTGCCGTTTTCGTTCCTCAAAAAGAGGAGCCCGAAGCAGAGGAGGAGATTCCCTTTGCCGTTGCCAAAAAGGCAGAGGAGGCTCCGGCAAAGCCCAAGAGCCATATAAGCTTCGGCGATGATGACGATGACGATTTTGACGATGATGAGGACGACGAGCCGAGACTCTTCTTCCATCGCAAAAAGAAATAAACGATAATTACCGCGGCAAGGTAACTCAGCCGCAGGTTTTGCCGTCAGACGAGAGCCGTCGGCATATAACAGAACAAGAACGGAGAAGTATTATGGATTACAATGAAACGCTTAACCTGCCCCAAACGGAATTTCCGATGAGAGCGGGACTGCCCACCCGTGAGCCGGTAGCTCTTAAGGAGTGGCAGGACAACGATGTTTACGGAGAGCTTATGAAAAAGAACAAGGGCAAGCCGCTCTATATTCTGCACGACGGCCCTCCGTACGCCAACGGTATCATACATATGGGTACCGCTTTAAACAAGTCGCTTAAGGATTTTGTCCTTCGCTATAAGAATATGTCGGGCTTTAAGGCACCTTATGTTCCCGGCTATGACACCCACGGTCTTCCGACCGAGCTCAAGGCTCGCAAAAAGGCCGGTGTCGGCTCCAACGCACAGGTTTCGGCTCTCGAGCTTCGCAAGATATGCCGTGATTTTGCATTGGGCTTTGTCGACGATCAGCGCAGACAGTTTGAGCGTCTCGGCGTTTTGGGCGATTGGGAGCATCCTTATCTCACATTGAAGCCCGAATATGTCGCAAAGCAGGTCGAGATATTCGGACGTATGGCCGAAAAGGGCTATATTTATAAGGGACTTAAGCCGGTTTATTGGTGCCCCGAGTGCCAGACTGCCTTGGCCGAGGCCGAGATCGAGTATGCCGAGGATCCGTGCCATTCCATATATGTAAAATTCCGTGTTTCCGACGATAAGGGCGTATTGTCGAAGCTGGGCGCCGATATTTCCAAGACCTATTTCGTTATTTGGACGACCACCACTTGGACCTTGCCGGCAAACCTTGCTATCTGTGTAGGCCCCGACTATGATTACGGCGTATATAAGGCAGGCGACGAATACTATGTAATGGCGACCGAGCTTGCCGCAAATTCGTTCAAGGCCGCAAAAATCGAGGATTACGAGCTTTTGGGAACCGTCAGGGGCTCCGAGCTTGAATATATCGAGTGCCGTCATCCGTTTATCGACCGCCGTTCGCTTGTTATAGTCGGCAACCACGTTACTCTCGAAAGCGGTACCGGCTGTGTCCACACCGCTCCCGGACACGGTGTCGATGACTTTGAGGTCTGCCGCAATTATCCCGAGGTCGGAATGGTAGTTCCCGTCGACCATAAGGGTATTATGACCGCCGATGCCGGCGAATTCGCAGGTCTTACCACCGATCAGGCCAACAAGGCCATTGCAATAAAGCTTGACGAAACGGGCTATCTCTTCGCACTTGAAAAAATAATCCACCAGTATCCGCACTGCTGGCGTTGTAAGTCGCCTATCCTCTTCCGTGCCACCGAGCAGTGGTTCTGCTCTATTTCGGCCTTTGCCGATAAGGCTCTCGAAGAGGTCAAGGGCGTAAAGTGGGTTCCCGGTTGGGGTGAGGACCGTATCAGCGGAATGATAAAAGACCGTTCCGATTGGTGTATCTCACGTCAGCGTACTTGGGGTGTTCCCATTCCGATCTTCTACTGCACCGAGTGCGGCAAAGAGGTCATAACCTCCGAAACCATTGCCAAGGTTGCCGATATCTTCCGCAAGGAAGGTGCCGATGCCTGGTATGAGAAGTCGGCCGCCGAGCTTATGCCCGAGGGTATTAAGTGCTCCTGCGGCTGCTCCGAGTTCAAGAAGGAAACCGACATTATGGACGTTTGGTTCGACTCGGGTGTATCGCACGCCGCAGTTCTCGGTGAGCGTGAGGAGCTTCGTGCTCCTGCCGATCTTTACCTTGAGGGCGCCGATCAGTACCGCGGATGGTTCCAGTCGTCACTTCTCACCTCGGTTGCCGCTTACGGCCGTGCTCCGTATAAGACGGTCGTCACCCACGGTTGGGTCGTCGACGGTGAGGGCAAAAAAATGTCGAAATCCATCGGAAATACCATCAACCCCGACGATATTGTCGGTCAGTACGGTGCCGATATTTTGAGACTTTGGGTCGCTTC
>CAZWLH010000027.1:0-17402 GCA_964634675.1 uncultured Eubacteriales bacterium | reverse complement strand
ACTCGAACCCACGATCTGCTGATTACGAATCAGCTGCTCTACCAACTGAGCCACTTCAGCACCGACCTGTTTATTATAGCAACATCAAGCGAATTAGTCAAGTGAAATTTGGATAAATTTTATCAAGAGGTGATCTTTATGGCTAAAAACATAAAAAGAAGCGAGATCGGAGAGATTCTCGTTAAGCTTCGCAATCAAAGCAGATTCGACAATCAGCAAGAGCTTGCCGATGCTCTCGGAATAAAGCGTGACACATATGCAAGATATGAAACCGACACCAATCCCCCTATTCCCATAATCATCAAGCTCTGTAAGCTTTACGGTGTATCAAGTGACGTTATCATCGGTAATGACACATCATATCTTGAGCGAATTCAAAACAGACAGCAGTATCAAACCGGCTTCAGACAGTATGTTGCCTATACTCCGAGTCTGCCCGAAAACTATGTTTCACTTGAAGAGGACGAGTACACCCTCATCGAACGCTACCGCCGTCTTTCCGAGGAGCGCCAAGAGGCACTGCTCACACTGCTGGGTGAATAATATTAAAACCTTATTATGCCGATAGCCTCAGCGCTGTCGGCTTTTCTTATGTAAATTTCAAGCCCGACCTGAAAATTCAGGTCGGGCTTGCTTAAAATCAACTATTTCTTTGCAAGTGCGATAACGTTGGCAACGATGGCGAAAACAAAGAATGCAATGGCGATGTATTTTGTCCAACGAGCAAGCTTTGAATCCCAATCTCTTGCTTTATTCTTGGAAAGGAAGGTATCGATTCCGCCGGAAATAGCACCGACCCCGCTACGTCTTCCCTGCTGAAGAAGAACGATCGCAATAATAACAAGAGAGAAAATAATCATCAAAATACCAACAATAATCTGAGAAACGCTCATTTTAATCTCCAATTCTCCGGAAAATCCGGTAATTATATATCATTTTAGATTATTGTAGCATAACAAGCCGCAAAATGCAAGCATTATTTACATCGGATGAACCTTATTTGCCGCATCGGCATTTTCGGCATCGACCTTATACTTCTTGTTTGCTCTTTTTTCGAAGAAATCGACGGCAACCTTGGGGAACTGTGCGTAAGAAAGCACATCTTCTTCCTGTTCGGACCACTTGGCACACTCGGCACGGAGCTTATCAAGCTCGGGCTCGAGAAGGTCAGCCGGACGGCAGGTTATGGGCTCTTCATCACCGATGATCTTCTTCTGGAAGTCGGGATCGATAGCAACGGGAGTACGTCCGTACTCGCCTCTTACAAGACCCTTAAACTCCTTGGTGACCATTTTATAGCGCTCACCCATAATTACGTTGTAAACGGCCTGAGTTCCGACGATCTGTGACGACGGAGTGACGAGCGGAGGATATCCGCAGTCCTTTCTGACCTTCGGGACTTCTTCGAGAACCTCGGTCAGCTTGTCCTCCTTGCCGGCCTGCTTAAGCTGAGAAAGCAGGTTGGAAAGCATTCCGCCCGGAACCTGATAAATAAGAGCCTTTGCATCGGAAGCGAGCATCTTGGGGCTCAAGAGACCCTCGGCAATGTATTTTTCACGAAGAGTAGTAACATACTTTGCGATATCGTCAAGTGCCTCAAGGTTAAGACCGGTATCAAACTCGGTGCCTGCCAAAGCGGCAACCATAGACTCGGTCGCAGGATGCGAGGTACCGTTAGCAAGAGGAGACATTGCGGTATCGATTACATCGGCGCCTGCCTCGATAGCCTTCAAAAGGACCATTGAGCCGAGACCCGAGGTCGAATGAGAGTGAACCTGTACGGGGATCTTAACGCTTTCCTTAACGGCTTTGACAAGCTCATATGTCGTATAAGGAGTAAGCAAAGCCGCCATATCCTTAATACAAATGGAGTCGGCACCGACACTTTCGAGCTGCTTTGCGTAGTTGACATAGTATTCAATATCAAACACGGGACCGGTGGTGTAAGAAACTGTACCCTGTACGTGAGCGCCCTTTTCCTTCTTGGTTGCCTTGATAGCGGTCTCGAGGTTTCTTATATCGTTGAGAGCATCAAAGATACGGATAATGTCGATACCATTGGCAATGGACTTTTGAACAAGATACTCAACAACATCGTCGGCATAATGACGGTAGCCGAGCATATTCTGTCCGCGGAAAAGCATCTGAAGCTTGGTGTTCGGGCATTTTTCACGGATTATGCGAAGTCTCTCCCACGGGTCTTCGTTCAAAAAGCGCAGGCAGGAGTCATATGTTGCACCGCCCCAGCACTCAAGCGAATGGAAGCCGATCTTATCGAGCTTCTCAAGCATGGGGAGCATATCTTCGGTGGTCATACGTGTTGCGAGAAGTGATTGATGGGCATCACGCAGCACGGTTTCGGTAATACCAATTTTACGTGCCATAAAAGCACCTCATTTCCAAAAAAATTACTGAATGGTTACAAGAACCTTACCGACATCGACGGAATCGCCGTTAGCAACGCAAACTGCGGTAACGGTACCGTCAACGGGAGCGGTGATCTCGTTTTCCATCTTCATAGCCTCGAGAATGATAACGGCATCTCCGCTCTTAACGGCCTGTCCGTTAGAAACAAGAACCTTAAGAACGGTACCGGGCATAGGAGCCTCAACGGGAGTTCCATCGCCTGCGGCGGAAACGGGTGCTGCGGCAGGTGCAGGCTCGGCAGCAGGTGCAGGAGCAGGAGCTGCTGCGGGAGCAGGTGCGGCAGGAGCTGCGGCTACGGGAGCCGAAGCAACAGAGCCGTTTTCTTCGACCTGAACGTCGTAAGCTTTTCCGTTAACTGTTATTCTAAACTGTCTCATTTTCAAATCCTCCGTTTACCGTTATCAGTACGGCATATTAGAATGTTTTTTATCCAAGGTGGAAACACGCTTTGAAGCAAGCATATCAAGTGCCGCAATAACGGCATCGGCGGCGTTTTCGGGAGCGATTATATCATCGATCGCACCGTTCTCGGCAGCCTTAAAGGGCGAACCCTCGCACAAAGCATACTCTTTTTCGAGATCCTCTCTCTTCTCCTCACCGAGTCTGTCCTTATAAAGGAACTGAACGGCGGTAGAGGGGTTAAGGGCACAAACTGCGGCATCGGGATATGCCAAAACGTAATCGGCACCCGAGGCTTTTCCGGCAAATACGGTAAATGCGGCACCGTATGCCTTGCCCTTGATAACAGCGACCTTTGCGGTCGTAGCATCGGCCAAAGCACCGGTAAGAGCGGCAACCGAGCGAACCGAGCCGGAAAGCTCGTCCTCTGCCTTGCCCATAAAGCCTGCACAGTCAACAATTGTCACAACGGGAACCGAGAAGGCATCGCAAAGTCTTACGAAGCGAGTGATCTTGGCAGTACCCTTAGCGCAAAGGTAACCGTTGTTCTTGGAAGCATCGGTGGCGATAACGCCGACTGCGTTACCGGCAACACGTGCAAAGCCGACCTTTGCACAGCAACCGAACTTTTCGGAAAGCTCAACAAAGCTTGCGGCATCGGTAACATTGGCGATATCGGCATATACGCCATCACCCGAAGCCTGTGCCGGAGCGTAATCGGCGATGGGGCTGACCGAAAGGTTATTCAAAGGCAGGAACGAAAGAAGCTCGACAACCTTTGCAATTGCGGCGGCATCATCCTCGGCAACGGCGGCGACAGTACCGTTCTTGGCGGCAGTTTCGGCAGTGCCGACCTTGCAGTCACCGGTAACGGTGCCGGAGTTTACGCAAAGCTCGGCACCCTCGACCATAACGGTCAAATCGGCAACGGCGGCCAAAACAGCGGCAGAGCCGATACATTTACCGGCGATAACCGAAATTTGGGGAACAACCCCCGAAATTTTTCCCGCAGCGGCGATAAGCTCACCGTATGCATTGAGAGCATCGACACCCTCCTCGGCAAAAGCACCCTTCGAATCGAAAATACCGACAACGGGAGCACCGTTCATACGTGCAAGATCATAGACCTTTTTGATTTTTGCAGCCTGGCTTCTTCCCATAGCACCCGAGCACACGGTAACATCCTGAGAGAAAGCGTAGCAGCCGGCACCGTTAACGTTACCGTAAGCGGTAACTACACCGCAGCCGTTTTCGCCGTTCTTTTGGAATCTGTCAAGCTCGGTGTAAGCACCGCCGTCAAAAAGCAGTGCAAGACGCTTGTAAGCATCTGTTGAGCCGAGAGCGGCAGTTTCCTTTTCAAGGCGCGAAAAACCGTTTTCACAGTTCATCATTATTCCTCCGTTCAACATCTTTAAGTGAATATCACTTTATTGTGAATTTTTTAACAGACAAAGTCTGCAACCACTATATATTATATTACTAAATTTGCCAAAACACAAGACATATTTTAATTATTTTCGCAATTTTTACAGGAAGCGAATAATTTCTCGATATTAAGCTCCCTTTTTTCGACATTTTTAATAAATTTCAAGCGTTCGAAAAGCACAGTGGGAGCAGAATCCGAATAAAAGGCTTCGTTTACACCGTTTTCGACACCGACATGCAATGCAGATCTCAAAATACCGTCAGCCAAAAATACATCGTCCTCGGGCTCAAGATGAGTGACCGCCATTGAGGTATCGGAAAGGTCGAAAAGGCAAAATCCGAGTATTTCACTGCCGTCGGCGGCAACGACCGCTATCGAGTCGGCGCCAATTTCAATGCCGGAGCTTTTATAAAGCTCTGAAAGCTTTTCCGTTTCACGCAGGGGATGTATCTCGATCATTGTCTGTGCTCCTTACTAATGCTTATGCTCATCAGCTTCTTGACTTCCTTTTCATTGAGCTCACGCCAACGTCCCTGGGGAAGCATTCCAAGCTTGAGACCGGCTATTTCGGTGCGCTTGAGTCGTATAACGGTAAGTCCCACTGCCTCGCAAAGCTTGCGTATCTCCCTGTTCTTTCCTTCATACAGAACAAAGCGCAAAACGGTTCTGTCCTCGTGCTTTTCGATGATATCGATATCACATGGCATTGTGGTATACTCCTCAAGCTCCATTCCGACCGTCATTTTGTCAATCTGCTCATCGCTGACCTTGCCTCTGACCGTAACACGGTAGACCTTTGAGACGTGGCGCTTCGGATGTGTCAAAAAGTTGGCAAACTCACCGTCGTTTGTCATAAGCAAAAGCCCCTCGGAATTTCTGTCGAGACGTCCGACGGGAAAAAGTCTCACTCCGGCATCGGCAACAAGATCGGCAACGCAACGTCTTCCCTGCTCATCGCTGAGTGTGGTGACAAAGCCGCGCGGCTTATGAAGCATTATGTACATTTTCGTGTCGTTACCGGTAACCGGCTTGCCGAAAACGGTAACTTTATCGTGAATCGGATCGACCTTATCGCCGAGTATCGCCTTACGTCCGTTTATCTTCACCTTTCCCTGTTCGATCAGCTCCTCTGCCTTGCGGCGGGATGCAACCGAGCACTGTGAAAGATACTTTTGAAGTCTAATTTTTTCAACTGCCATTTTTTCTCCTCAAATCAAAAATCGTAATATTCCCGTTATCCGCTCCCATAGTGAAGCAAAAAACGGTTTTTCGTACCGTTCGACCGGAACGCTTGAAAGCACGGTAATACTCTCGGTACGTATCAAATGTTCACCGTAATAATAATTGACCGTGCCTATTTTCTGCCCCGACGATACGGGAGCATATATGAATTTCGGAACCGATATTTCGGTTCTGATGCTTCCGAGTGTATTCTCTCCGACACCGCAAAGAAAGCGCGAGGTACCGACCGTCACTGTATCGTCGACACCGCCGACCACCGGTATTTCACTTGACGGAAGGCTCGAAGTTATATCGCAAAGCTTTATGCTTTTAAGCCCGAAGTCGAGTAATTTTTTATGATCATTCCAGTCATCCGGAGCGTTAAGTGTCACCGCAACAACGGTACACCCGTCTCTTTTTGCGGCCGAAACCAAACATCTGCCCGATTTTTTGGTATAGCCTGTTTTAACGCCGATGCAGTATTCGTATTTATCCAAAAGCTTATTATGATTATAAAGAATACGTTCATACGGCGGAGCTCCGAAGCTTACCCTGATGCTTTTCTGCGAAACTATGCTTTTCAAGGTATCGTTTTTCAGAGCCGCGGCGGCAAGCACAGCCATATCATAAGCGGTTGAATAATGTTCACCGTCATCAAGGCCCGAGGGCGTTACAAAATGAGTATTCTTCATTCCGAGCTCATCGGCCCGTTTATTCATAAGGGCGGCAAAATCCCCGACCGAGCCCGAAACCGATATTGCAGCGGCGTTGGCCGCATCGTTGCCCGACGGCAGAAGCATACCGACAAGAAGCTCATAATAAGACACCTTATCACCCGGTAAAAGTCCCATAGAAGAGCCCTCGACCCTAACCATTTCATCGGTAACGGTTATCTCACGCTCGGGAGTATTTTGCTCGGCCAAGATAAGTGCCGTCATTATTTTTGTAGTGCTTGCCATTGAGAGGCGCAGATTCGCATTTGCAGCCGCCAGCACTTCAAGTGTGTCGGCGTTTATCACAATATGTGCCTTTGCCGAGGTTTCAAGTGCTCCGACGGATCTTACAGACACAGAAAGGCAAAGAAGAACGCTTAATACCGCGGCCGTCGGCTTCAGTATTTTCCTCAATGATACACCTCCGCAAATATTCTTTTATAAATATATGCGGCGGCTTTGGGTTAATTACACAAAATCACTGCTCTATGTCTTCGGATTTATCCTTTTTAAAAATCGCAGATACCTTGTTAACCATATCGGGAACGGCGGCAATAGCCTTTTCGACAGGTGACTCAACGGTGTTGGCGCTGAGCACCTTTACCTCGTTTCCCTTGATCACAAGGAAGCAAACTGGCGACACGGTGGCACCTGCACCGCCGCCTCCGCCGAACATTTTGGCGTTACCGTTCTTTGCCGGAAAATCCGAGCCGCCCGAAGCCAAGCCGAAGGACACCTTTGAGACCGGGATCACCGTTATTTCACCCGAGATTACCGGCTTGCCGATTATTGTATCGGAATCCGCAACCGCACGAAGCTTTTCCATAGCGGTATCGAGAATATTGCTGATGTTGTTTTCTGCCATTTAAATATTCCTCTCTTTATTTAATGTATTTGAACTGCCTTGTTTGGCTGTTTTCAGCTTGAGCCTTACTATTGCCGCAAGAGCCGAAGCGGCGGCACAAAGCAAAAACATCACACGTATTTTAGCCTTGACCGAAATATATGCCGACGGCTCATTCGAGCAAAAATCGCTTTTTACCGAAACTTCGGTCGCGGTTTTGTTCCATTTAAGCCGGTCGAAAGCACCGCTTAATGCCGGAAAAACAACACCGCACAGCGCGCCGTATTCGACTGCTGTTTTTGCGGGGGCATCCGAAGCAACGGATAAATACAGTGAAAACCTCGTTATTCTCAAGTGCTTAACGGCTTTTCCGAGACTCTTTAAAAAAGCTTTCGCGATACTCAATAGCTCGGAAACGGCACCGCAAGTTCCCTTATCGGCAAACATTTTTTTAAGCGGTTCCAAATGTCCTTTTGAGCCGTCGGGTGATTTTTTCTTATCACTTTTATCCTTATTGCTTTTTTCTTCCGATAAATCGAGCCTTTTGCACAAGCACAAGTAGCGAACCTTAAGCAGTGGCTTGTCCTCGGCCTCAAAGTAAAGCGAAATACTCGAAAACAAAAGGACCGCAAGCAAAAGAACGATAACCGAGATAACAACAAGTGCCGTCACTGCTCTTCACCGTGCGTGATGTCCTCGGCGGTCAAAGCCTCGACCTCACGGTTCATTTTTTCGGCAAGCTCGGAAACCTCGATCGACAGTATCTTCAACTGACCGTTTCCGTCTTCAATAACATCGTCGGACGGCACCTCGGGCAGCTCTTCAAGTGAACTTAAGCCGAAACAGCGCAGAAAGTTTGCGGTAGTACCGTAAAGCAGAGGTCTTCCCGGAAGCTCGAGTCTTCCCTTTTCCTCAAGCAAACCCTTTTCGACCAGCGTTGAAACAACACCCGAGCAATCAACACCTCTGACCTGCTCGACATATGCCTTTGTTACCGGCTGATTGTATGCGATGACGGCCAAAACCTCCAATGCGGCTTGGGAAAGCGGAGCCTTGCGGCGAAGATCAAGCACAGCGCGAACGGTTTCGGCATATTCCTTGCGTGTGCAAAGCTGATAGCTGAAGTCAAGCTTTACAAGCTTTACCGCACTGTTGCTTTTATCAAGTCGGTCGGACAGCATATCCATAACGCTTTGAACCGTTTCCTCGTCGATCTCAAAGACCGCACAGAATTTTTCGGTTTCAACCGGTTCGCCTGCGGCAAAAAGTATCGCCTCAAAGGACGGGATCATTTCATTTATCGTCATTTTACTTTCTCCTTACCATACTTACCTCAAGCTCCTCGCCGTCACCGTCGAGATGAACACGGTTGGCCTTGCAAAGCTCCAAAACGGCAAGAAAGGTCGCAACAAGCTCCGAACGGCTTTTCGCATTGTTGAACAGTGAGCTCATTCTTTGCTTGCCGCCGCGTGTCAAACTTTTCATTACAAACACTATTTTCGAGGACACCGAAACGATTTTTTTCGCCACTATTTTTCCGAAAACGTTTGTAGGCGGAGGAAGCTTACGCTGACCGCGTCCGACGGCGGCGATGTATGAGTTGAGTACAAGCTCCTTTTCGTGGCGACCCATATATGTTTTGTCGTATTCGATTTTTTCGGGCACCTTGACAAAGCAGTCAAAGCCGTCGGTCATATTCGACAAAAGCATTGCTATTTTGCGGCAACGCTCATATTCCATAAGCTCTTCGGTCAGCTCTTCCTTGAGTTGCTCGGCTTCCTCGTGCTTTGGAAGCAGGCTCACGGTCTTCAGGTATATAAGTCTTGATGCCATTTCGATGAACTCACTCGCAACGTCCATATCATTTTCGTTCATACGTTTTATATAATCAACGTATTGATCGACCAAGACGGTGAGCTGAATATCGTTTATGTTGAGCTTGTTTTTGGATATCAGATAGAGCAAAAGGTCAAGCGGACCTTCAAACCCTTCAAGCTTATATTCGATTTTTTCCATAACCGATCCTTAAATAAAGAATTTAAACGGCAGCCAGGCCAATCTGCTTATCAGTGATGTAAGCGACGAAACAGCGGTGCCGAGTGCACTTGAAAAACCGTTTCCGAAGAATATCAAAAAGACAAGTGCAAGATAAAAATAGCGTTCATAGCGCATAAGCTTCCAATAATAGCGCTCGGGAAGCAGTGCAAACAAAATCTTCGAGCCGTCAAGCGGAGGTATCGGAATAAGGTTGAACACCGCCAACGAAACGTTTATGCTCGCTATCATAGAAAAAATACTGCACAAAAGCATAAGCAGTACCGAAGCGTAACTATCGGTAAAATAGTAAAACAAGGTGCCGCTGCCGTAGGTCACCAGCAAATCGCAAGATGCTCCTATAAAAAGCACAGCGCTTCTCAAAAAACAGGCGGCAAAGGCAACGATAATATTGGCAAGCGGCCCGGCAAGTGCGGTTATCGCCATATCACGCTTGGGATTTTTAAAGTATCTCGAATCGACCTGCACAGGCTTCGCCCAACCGAAACCGAATAAAAAAATCATAAGTGCACCGACATAGTCGAGGTGACGCAAGGGATTAAGCGACATTCTTCCCTGCCAACGCGGTGTCGGGTCACCGAGCTTCGATGCGGCAAAGCCGTGGGCAAATTCGTGAACGGGCATAACAAGAAAAACAACGACCGATGCCGATATCAAATATGACAGAATGTCAAGCCAATCGCCCCGGCTGAGTATAATACTGAACAGACCCATAATTAACCTCCGAGTGTATTTCATTTAATTATACACAAATTTGCTTTAATTTACAATAGATGAGCAAAAATTTAACAATTAGATCATAAGAATGACCGACGACGCCGAAAGCACTGCCGCCGAGATATAAAAAGCATACCTATAGCACCGCTTAAAGGCACCGTTCTCGGCAAAGGACTCAAATGAGCCCAATAAAGCCACCTTGCAAAACAGCAGAGGCACAACATATCGGAAGTCCATCGTGCAGCCAAATGGATACTTTATATTGAAATAAATGAAGAACAGAAGCTGAACCGCAAAAAGACAGTATATCGCAAGATACGGCTTTTTCGCAGCAGAAGACGAGCCGCAAAACGGCAGTATTACCGTCACCGCAGCCGAAAGGAGTGCCATAACGGCATTCGCCGCCACCGCAATTAGCGCAATACCGTCCTTGCCGAAATTATACTCGCCGAACAGAGCGTTTCTCGAAAGATAGCCCCACAGATTATATTCGTTCCAAACGTCGACGTAAACTCCGTCGATTTTACCCGAAAAAGGTAAAACAAGGCGTTTGATAATGTTTATATCACCCGTGTAAAGTCGGCTTGCGGTGCTGAGGCCGGCGACATAACCGAGCGGCTGACCGAAAAGGATATAATTCCTCAAAGGATGTACAAAGCCCAACGGCAAAAAGCACACAAGGAAGCAGAGCGTATGCAGAGCAAAGCGACCGAATCTTAAGGAGCGGTCGGTGAAGAAAACGGTTATGACTGTCAATGCCGCCACTGCCGCGATAAGTGCCGCCGAGACCTTTGTCATCATGGCAAGTCCCGAAAAAACGCCGCAAAGAGCGGCTTTTCCGGCCGAATGATACCTGCACCATCTCACAAGGCAAAGAACCGCAAGCATCGAAAGCGTTATCATCAAAATGTCGTTATTTATGCTTCCCGAAAGAATTATCAGGGACGGATGAAAGATCAAAAGTGCCGTGCAGACCAAAAGCGCTTTGCCTTTTATTTGCAGTTCTTTTAACAGTAAAACACCGCTCAATGAGCAAATTGCCGAATAAAGCGTCGTCAGAAGCTGAATATTTTCAAAGCAACGGTCGTTTGAGAAGCCCAAGGCAGCGGACAGCTTGACCGCTCCCGCCGCAAGTATATGGTGAAGCGGCGGATGAGAAAACTGCCAGCCGTTAGTGTCGGGCAGTGAGTTATTTGTCGCAATATACCAAATATAAGACAAATGGCCGCTCGAATTTAAGGTCTCGACATCGTGCTGATTGGCATACCACGGATATTTCAGCGTATAGCCAAGTCTTAAAGCAAAGCCGCAGGCAAGCAGCAACAGTAAAATATGGCTTTCGTTAAGTCGCTCCCTTTTATAAAGGAAATATGCCGCAACAGAGCTTATCGTAATCACGGCAAACGGCAAGCAGTCGGATAAATAAGAATAATTTTCGGAATAATAAGCCGACTGATCGTAAAAGAGAAACAGTCCGAGCAGCAGCAGAGCAAACACCGCCGTCAAAACGACGGCCGAGCTTTTAAAATCACTGAAAATATTCTTTTTTTCGGCTTTGCAAAGCTTCAAGCCATTCACTTCCCCTTACTTTATCCTTCTTGCCTCTATGTAGTAGCGCTTATCTGCGGCGTGACCCATTGAAAAGGTCTTTCTCGGCAGTGAGCCGTCCTGCTTTACGGCGGCAAAAAGCTCACTCTTTCGCATTCCCTCAAATATAAATCCGAGATTTGCGGGAGCGGTGCAGAGATTTTCGACGACCTCGGTGCCGTGGATATAATCTATCGAAGCCGAAGTTTCTTTAATGAAACCGTCAAGCCAGGTTTGCAATGTGCCGACCGGCAGCTTTGATGTCGGTTTTACCGAGACCTTTACGGTTTTGCCGCCGAAAATGCAGGTGAAACGGTGAGCATCCGCCCCGTTGTATTCACCGCCGAGCTCGGACACAAAGCGCTCAATCACCTTTTCGGGCTCGACATTGAAAAGCACACGGTATATCGGTTCAAAGCAGATGGCATCATCGTGAATATTTACGACCTCCACAAGTGCCGATTTCGCGTTTTCACTTTCGCAAAGCGCACCGCATTCCTTAGCTGTCGCAAGCGAATGGTTGCCGTCACCGACTGCGAACATAAGACCGTCGCTGTCACACTCTCTAAGCGCAGTTACGGCATTTTCGACAAGCTCTATTTCGTCTATTCCGAGAAAATATCCCGTTATATGTCCGCCGCCCTGCATAAGGTCGAAATCGTACGCCTTCTTCATACCGTCCTTGCGCGCGGTGAGCGGCTCTATCAAGGTTCTTTCCGGATCATCCGCAAGAAGCAAAACGTGCGGAAGCTCAAGCGGCGCATCGCACCTTATTTTCACACGGGGAGGTATACGCTCGACCACGGTCTGCTCGGTCGCACGGATGGCCGCCCTGCTTCCCTTTTTATAATCGTAATCCGAAAGGCTTATCGCACCGACAATACCGTGGCGCACGGTGCCGTCGCTTTGTGTTCTTTCAACATATATCATTGACTGCTTGTGCTCCTCGAAAACACCGCTTTCGAGATATTCATACATCGTTGAGTTGATTTTTTCAATTCTTTGCTCGGTATCGCCCTTATCGAGATATATTTCGGGAAGTATCATTCTTAAAGCAGAATGAGCATCGCCGACCGTGGCTTCGACCGAATTCCAATAATCGGCCTCGGAGGTGAACTGATCGCAGGCGACCACCGCCCATTTTCGGAAGCCCGACTTGGGCAGGAGTATATCCGCCGGCATAAATCCGCATTTTTCGTTCATAACATTTCACCGTTTCCTTTCAAAATCAACCGTAAAGGTCTTTTACCGTAAAGGTCTTTTATAGTCGCCTTAAGCTCGGAAATGAACATTTTGTCGAGCTTTGAAAGCTTATAGTTGTTAGGATAGATCAAAATATCCTTATATATCTTACTGTTGCAGGAGCACTGCCGCTGGACAAGTCCGTATTGCTTTAACAGCTTATCCGGCAGAGGCGATACCCACATAAAGGTGCCCTGAGTCATATTTAGAAGCTCAAACTGACTTGCACGCTCGAAAACGAATATCCTGCGCTTGGTATTATCGGGCAACTCCTCCTTTCGAACAACCGAAGCCGAAAGCGACGGTACATACGGATCGGCGTGAGCCACCTCGATATACTCCGAAAGATCGTCGAAGTCGATCTCCTTTTTGTTTGCAAGCGGATGCTCCTTCGACATTGCGAGATAGTAATTGAAATGGGTCAGGTCTTCCGAGCAAAGGTTCTTTTCCTTTACCATTTCCTCAAAATACTGCTCATAATTCAAGGCATAACGTATTATGCCGAGCTTGAAGTCGGCGTGAAGTATATTGTTAATAGCGCGCATTGAGTTGGTTTCCTTATAGAACAGGTCAGCTCTTTTGTCGGCGCTGACCTTTCCGGCAAACCGTGAAAATGCATATGAAATATATGTCGCTCTCGGTACCGAGATGGCAAAGACCTCTTTATTGCGCTTACCGTTGGTATACTTGTCCTCGACCTCTTCGATTTCTCTGAGTATTTTCTTTGCGTGCTCCAAAAATTCCTCACCGTCGGGTGTCACAAGCATACCTTTAGGTGTTCTTTTGAATATAGTTATACCGATTGAATCTTCCAAATCCTTTAATGCTTTGCTTAGATTCGGCTGTGCCATATACAGGTTTTCAGCCGCTTTGTTGAGATACCTTGATTTTTCTATCTCAACGGCATACTTTAAATGTGTTATGTTCAAAATATTCCTCTTTTCAATCAACCGTTTGCCGGTATTTCACCGATAAACAGATCATAAGCCTTTGCATCGGTCAGTGAGATTTTAAGCGATTCGGCCTTGAAATATCTCCGATTGGAAATAAAGGTACGGCCGCCGCCTATCTCGGCATCGATTATAAGGTTGTCGGTTTTCGGCTCATAGCGGAGTATCATTCGAAGCTTGTAATCCGATTCGATTTCCTCGACATTTATGATCGAAAAATTATGGCCGAACCTGTGAGTATTGCTTTCGGGCACCTCGGAGCCGTCGAGCGTTCCGTCGTGAGCGACCTTAATATATTCAGCCAGCGCCTTTATTTTCTCGGAAATGCCGTTTCGGTCACAAAATGCGGTCTGCACCTTTTTCTTTTGGGTCAAAAGCTCAAAATTAAATGGGTTGCCGACTCCGCTAAAGCCGAGGCCGACCTTGGCAATGCTCTGCGGAGACACCTTTAGCTCAAGATAATATGAGCGCTTGGGGTCAAGCTTAAAGCACATACCGTCATTTACCGTTTTCGAGCAGGCTGTCTGCTTCAATGCCGATATATCGGGCACGAACTCTTTAAGCCAACGAATCCCCAAACGACCGTTTTCCTTTTGAAAAAGCTCACAGTGCTGGGTAACATAGCCCCAGCCGGTGCCGCAGACCCAACCCGAAAGTATATACCGCCCGTCACATTCGGCAACCATAGGCACCGACAGTCCGTCATAAATATCGTCGCCCGAAGCGGCTTTATCCGTAAACACATCACTGTTATACTCACTTTGCCAAAAGCCGGTGAAGCCCATTATGATGTACTTATAGCCGTTCCAAGAAAAGATGGACGGACATTCGGTGGTATTTTTCACCGGAGAGCTGTGCTCGGCGATCGGCATATCGGTCTCGGTCTTTATCCACGGGCCGTCGATCGACGGTGCGTGCCAGACACCTGCATTTCCGTAGCCGGCATACATCGTAAGGCTGCCGTCCGGCTCGGAATATATGCTCGGATTTTCGGTGGCGTGAAACTGCTTTCTTGCGGGAGTGAGGCTTATTCCGTCATCGGAAACCATATAGCACGCACCGCTCGGGTACAGGCCGTTTGCCTCCAAGGTGTCGTAAGACACGGCATTAAAGCTTCCGCTTTCGGAATAACGCTCCGACAGAAGACGTGAACCCGTCTTCTCTTTCGGGATAATACGGCTTGTGTGAAGTCCGTGAGAATAATAGTATTTACCGTTTGAATAAAACATTGTCCCCGTGCCGAACGATTCCCATTGTGTGCCTATTCTGTACATTTCACCGTGATTTTCCCAATTAACAAAATCTTTTGTCGTCATATGATAGGTCGAATGAGCACCGCCGCCGAAGCGGTTTCCGTGGTGATGTCGGTCAAGGAGCACAAGCAGATGATATACACCGTTATGATAGAAATTCACAACGTCACCGGCCCAGGCGTTATACCCACGCGCCGAATAAAATGCAGCACTTTTTTCGAGTACCTCGGTGGCATCTGTCTCGCACAAATGCTCAACATCGACCGCAATTTCGGCGTTAAGAGTATCAAAGGGCGATGATTTTTCCGATGCTTTCAAAACTCCACACGGGAAGTTGATATTGACCGCCTCACCGCCGTATATCCAAGCGAAACGCACACCGTCGAACAGTAAGTACGCCGGGGTCTCACCTATCGGGAATTTGAGCAGCGGCAGTCCCAAAGACATTTTGCGGCCGACGGTATCATTCATATCCTTGTAAAACGTTATCTCCGCTTTGATATATGGCGAATTTCCCTCACAGTCGCAATAAGTGTCGTAGCATTCGCCCTTTTCGTAATCGTTTAAATTTTCCCTGTCTTCGGGAAATTTCAGGCTGCCTATGTTTATTCGCAGTGCATCGCCGAACGACAGAACGGTTTTCGGCTCGGCAGCAGGTGTCGGCAAACGGTCGATTTTCAAAACGAAGCTTTTCGGCAATTGCGACAGCCTTGAAAATTCCGAAAAAGTCATTTTTGAGGTATCATATTTAACAAAATGCTCTGTTATGGTGCAGTTCATAGTTACCTCCGACCCATTTTTGTTTTAAGTATACTATTTTAACTCGCAAAGGTCAAGAAAAAGCTAAAACCGAGATATCGGCTTTGAGTAAAGTTATTGTTAAATTTTTAACTAAAGGCTTGAAATGTTGCTCTTAATAGTATATAATCAAAATACCGCTAAATTTTCAAAAACGGAGAGTTAATTATGAGAAAAACGAAAATCGTTTGTACAATAGGCCCTGCCTGCAGTGATGAGCAAACTCTTACCGCTATGTGTAAGGCCGGAATGAATGTCGCACGTCTCAATTTTTCCCACGGCACCTATGAACAGCATCAGGAAAAGATCGACCTCATAAAAAAAGTTCGTGAAAAGCTCGATATGCCGGTAGCCATTTTGCTTGATACCAAGGGTCCTGAATACCGAATCAAGACCTTTGAGAACGGAAAGATTTATTTAAACGACGGCGACGAGTTCACCTTTACAACGGAAGATATTATCGGAAACGAAAAAGCCGTTTCGGTATCGTATGAGGGTCTTGCGAGAGATCTGAACAAGGGCGACCGTATACTTCTCAATAACGGACTGCTTATTTTCGAGGTCACTTCGACCACCGATACCGAGGTCAAGACAAAGGTTATTGTCGGCGGCGAGCTTTCGAACAGAAAGAGTATGAGCTTCCCCAACCGTGTTCTGAAGCAGGTATTTTTAAGCGAGCAGGATAAGCAGGACATTCTGTTCGGCATAAAGAACGGTATCGACTTCATCGCCTGCTCCTTTGTTTCCTGCCGTCAGGATCTTGTCGACATAAGAACCTTCCTTAAAGAAAACAATGCCGACGATATCGACCTTATCGCAAAGATCGAAAATCAGTCGGGTATTGACAATATCGAAGAGATATGTGAGGAATGCTCGGGCATTATGATCGGCCGCGGCGATATGGGCGTTGAGGTTCCGTTTGAGGAGCTGCCGGGTATTCAGAAGCGTATCATCACAAAATGCCGCATTTTGGGCAAGCGTGTCATCACCGCTACCGAAATGCTCGAATCGATGATCAGCAACCCCCGTCCCACACGTGCCGAGATATCCGACGTTGCCAATGCCGTTTACGACGGTACAAGCGCGATAATGCTGTCGGGCGAGACCGCCGCGGGAAAATATCCGGTTCAGTGTGTTGAGACCATGGCAAGAATTGCCGAAAGAACCGAAAATAACATTCACTATGCCAAGCGCTTCAAAAATGCCGAATTCAAGATTAAGAATTCCGTTGACGCAATTTCTCACGCAACCTGCGGAATGGCAATCGACATAGAGGCAAAGGCAATTGCGGTCTGCTCGATATCGGGTATGACAGCAAGAATGGTTTCGCGTTTCCGCTCTCCCGTCGATATTCTCGGCGTTACGACAAGCAAGCGCACATGGTACAAGCTTGCTATGTCCTGGGGCGTGACTCCGCTGATGTGCGAGCGCTTCGATTCGACCGAGGTGCTGTTCTATGCCGCCAAAAACAAGGCAATTGCCGCCTGCGGACTGAAAACCGGTGACAAGATAGTTCTCACCGGCGGTATCACCAACGGCAGCTCGGGCAATACCAATGTTATAAAAATAGAAACCGTTTAAATCAGTAAACAGGGGCGGAGTTTTCGGTCAGAATTTGCCGATCGCTCCGCCTCAAAAAAACGTTTTTCGAATTTTTCGGTTTTTTTCAAAAAAAGACTTGACATTTCGAACGTTTGTGGTATAATAGTTCTTGCCGTTGAGGAATAGTGTAACGGTAGCACGACAGACTCTGACTCTGTTTGTTGGGGT
>CAZWLH010000026.1:0-18205 GCA_964634675.1 uncultured Eubacteriales bacterium | reverse complement strand
GCAATGCCACAGATGTAATAAGTTTTTATACTGCCTTATCAACCCGTAGTATATTTTCGGCAGGATTTTTGTTTTGTATTATTATTTTAAATTTTTCAATATTCATCATTCATTTGACGTGCGTTTTGATGATACCGTTCCCGACGGAACGGGTGGTATATTGCGCTTGTATATTAAGCTTTCTCAGACAAAAGCCTCTCTTATCAATCGACAGGCGAGGCTTTTTCTTGTGCATTGCTCAAATGATAATAAGCTTCGGCGGTTTTATTCAACCGTTTTGTGCTCGGTTATGTGAACATCAAGCTGATTATAGGGGAAGCTTATACCGTTTTTCTCAAGCTCTTTGCGAACCCTTTCAAGCAGGTCGAAGTGCAGTGTCCAATAGTCGGCCGTTTTGCACCAAACTCTGAGCGTGATGATAACAGCACTTTCGGCGTGCTCGGTCACACGGATAAACGGCTTCGGATCTTTAAGTGCCGCTTCGTGCGCCGCAACCGTATCGGCGATTATCAGCTTTGCCTTTTCGGGGTCGGCATCATAGCCGATTCCGAAGCTTAAGTCCATACGGCGTGTCGCTTCACGCGAATAATCGGTAACCGTCATATTCATAAGCTTGCCGTTGGGGATAACGATTCTGCGGTTGTCCGAGGTGAGCAGTGTCGTGTGAACGAGGTCGATCTGCAAAACCTTGCCCGAAAAGCCGTCGGTTTCGATGAAGTCGCCTGTCGAAAACGGACGTGATATCAGCATCATAATGCCGCTGGCGATATTGCCGAGGCTGTCCTTAAGCGCAAGGGAAATAGCGACCGCACAGGCCGAAAAAGCGGCGATTATACCGGTCGTCGATATCCTCAAATTCGTGAGTGCACTTAAAATTACCAAAACCTTTAAAACAATGTCAACGGTTCTGACGATGAAGCTGATGAGTGACACATCAAGGTCGGCCTTTGAGCGTGACATGGCCTCCTTCAAAACGTTGGTTATGAGCTTTGTCACAAACCAGCCTGCCACAACTATCAAAGCTGTTCCCAAAAGCCGCGGCAGTGCCGAGGTCACAAAGGCCTTGAGCCATCCCAATAAACTGTTCCGTATATTTAATAAAATAAGCATTTTTTCCTCAAAAGAACGGCATCCGTTACGGGTGCCGTTTAATTGCATTTATTCTTCTTCGCTATCGGTAACAAGGTCGTCGATATGAACGTTAACTGCGGCAACCGCGTTTCCGGTCATACTCTGAACCTTATCCTTAACATTGCTCTGAACGGTTTCGGCAACGGTCTTGACCTTAACGTTATCGTGAACGGTAAGGAAAATATCAAGAATGATCGCGCCGTTGTCGGTTGAAAGCTCGACCGACTTCGAATGAGAATTGCGGGAAGCACTCATAAGACTTTTAAAGTTGCGAAGCTGTACGGGGCGCTTTGAGAGACCTGCGACACCTTCGACCTCAAGAGCTGCGATGCCTGCGATCTGAACAATCGCTTCGTTGTTTATGGCAAGACCGCTTGTTTTTCTGTTATCCATTTCGGGAACCTCCAAAAATATATTATAATCATAGAAATCGATTCGGATCATCTATATTATAACATATTTTTTCAATCTCGCAACTATTTTACGGTGATTATTTTTATTTTTTCAAGCTCAATTTTCCTGACCGAGGTCACGGCATCCTGAATTTGCAGGGTTTCGCTGGTCAAAAGCGAGTCGGCGGGGACTATCACGGTCACGGCTTCATCCGAAACGACTGCCAAGGCATCCGAAAAGCCCTTTGCCTTAATCACGGTCTCGATAGAGACCTCGTCCGAAATGCTTTCGGCGGTTTTGTTGAGCTTTTCCAAAGCCTTTTCCTTGTCGGCTTTTTCGGCCGAGGAGTCGTTTATAAGTGTTTTAAGCTCCGACAGTGCCGAGTCACGCTCCTTTTCACGGTCGGCTCTTGCCGAGGCTATCTTATCGACTCCTGCCGAGGTCTGAACCGCCTCCCCGAGTGCCGAATCGTCGAAGTACTTCGAGTCACCGAGGTCGCTTTTTGAGCCTTCGACCGCCGAGTCTATCGAAGAATATTTCATATTCAGCCACACCGCCGCCGCAAGACAGACCGCCAAGGTCGCCGTTATAATATGTCTTTTTGAAAACACCTTGCCTTTTTTCATAATAATTACCCCTTTCCGCTGTGTCTGCCTATAACGCAGATTTTTTCTTGGTCTATTCCGAGAGCCGAGCGAACCGCAAGACAGACCGCCGCCGAGACCGACGGAGTCTCTCCGCCCTCACAGACCACCACAACGCCCCTGACGGTCGGCATTTTTTCGGTTACGACAAGCGGCTTTTCGTTGCCGTTCGAGTCTTTTACGATAACATAGGATTTTTGATTGCTGTCACTTTGCCGGGTCTTAAGCTGTCCCTGATCCTTGGTAACGTCGGCATCGGTCTTTATTTCGTCGGCATAAATGTATTCCGAGCCGCTTTCGAGCGTTACCATAACCTTTACTGCGGTGTTGTCGAGCATATCGGATATTATTTCCTCAAGTCGGTGCTCGGTTTGCTCGACATAGCCGACGGTATCGGGTACCGCTTCGGTCTGCGAAGTGTTGCTTTTGTTCTCTTCATTAAAATCAAACGACGAAACGAGCAAAAGCAAAAGTCCCACAATGCCGACGATCGCCAAAAATGCACCCTTTGATTTCGGCAATCCGCTTTTAAGCTTTACAAGAGCATTTTTTATGTCCATTTTTTATTTTTCGGTCACCTCTCCCTTGAGCGACAGGGCATTTAACGCCTCACGGCATTTTTCAAGCTCGCCCCGTTCACATTCGATATTAATCCTGCTAATATATATGTCGCCGTTTGTGTCAATATCCGTTATTACCGAAATTTCGGCGTCGGAAACACCCGAAGCGCTCAGCCGCTCCGAAATAAGTCTCTTTACGGCGCTCCCGGCCGCATAGCACTCATACTGCTCCTTGACCGAAGCCAAGGAGCTTGATATCGAAGCGTTGTTCGAAGTGTCTAAGTCTTCAAAGGTTAACGAAATGCCTTTGAATGACCATATCACCGAGACCGCCACAGCCGTCGAAAGCAAAAGCTTCAGCGGCTTTCTGACCGCTCCCTCGGGCAGGAGAGCCGAGACAAAGCCCGAAAATATCAGCGCCACGCATACCGAGGCGACCGCCGATCTTACTGTTTCCGTATCACACCACCGCCACCATTGTAACCGAAATTATGAAAAGCACACAGGTGAATATAAGTATCCCGAGCGTAAAGGCTATTGCGGAGTCGACCGAGCGCAGAAGCACTGCCGACTGCCTGACTCCGAGTATGTCGGCCGCGGCGGCCGCCGCAGACAGTGCCACACGCCAGAGTATAAGCTCTATGACCGACGGCAGCAGTATAAGTGCCAAGGCCGCAACCGCATATACCGCCGAAGAGGAACTCAAAAGCTTTAAGCACCCGTGAACCGTGGAAAGTGCCTCACTCACGGCCGAGCCGACTACCGGAACGGCCGTTCCGACGATGAACTTTGCTGTTTTTGCCGTCAGTGAATCGGCAGAGGCCGCCACCGCGGTTTGTATACCGAGTACGCCCAAAAGCACCGTTGTCGCAAGAGATAGTGTCCATGTCGATGCCTTTTTCAAGGTTGAGCCGATAGCCGAAGCATCCGCCGAGTCCGATACCGAGCCACTGACCGCCAAGGCCAATTGCATACCGTTCAGCGGCATTATCGCATAGGAGCAAAGGGCACCGACGGCTTCGGAAACGGTCAGCATAACGGTCGAGAAGCCTGCCGCAGTGGCGGTTTTTCCACGGGACAGCAAAATCCCGGCATATATCGGCACAAAGGAAAGCATAAATATCCCTGCCGCCGAGACGGCCGAAACGCAGGAGGCAAGCGTTTTTACCGCAGGAAGCACGGCCGCTGCCGTCGTCCCGAGTGATATCACATAGCCGACGGTGCGGTTTTTCTCCATGACCGACTCCAAGGCAGAGGAGAAAAGCAGCAGTGCCAGCACCGAAAGCACGGCGATGAACGGTCTTTTACATCCGCTTTTTACAAACGAAAATGAGCGCTCGAAGACGTTTTCGACACTAAATGCTTCACTCCAAGCCGTGTTTGATGAGGAAATGTCAAGCCCGTCAAGCTCCCGTGCAACCTCGGGCGGAAGTGCTTGCGAAAGCTCACCGAGTCCGCTTGCACGGTATTGCTCGGAATATATTTCTTCTGCTTCTGCGGCCGAAACCGTCTGCGGCAGCAATAAAAGCATAAAAAGAGAAAGAACGATAATGACTGTCCGTTTCATCCTATCAGCTCCAATGCCACCGAAAGTATCTCCTTTGTCAGCGGCAGTGTCAGGCCGACCGTGGCAAGCTTACCGCAAAGCTCGGCCTTGGCGGCAAGAGATGCTTGTCCGAAGTCTCGGCAAACGTCGGCGGCAAATGAGGTTATATAGCATATTCCGAGCGCTTTAAGCACCGTCTTGAACAGCTCGGGCCTGAGTCCTGCCGATTCGAAGAGCTCCTTTATTTCGATAAGCATTCCCGCCGCCGAAGCAACCGAGACCGCCAAAAGCACCGCACCTGCCGCCACGCTCAGAAGCATTGCGTGCTCGGGAGTGTAACGCTTTATAAGTAGTACCGCCGCCGCTGTCAGCACGCAAAGTGCCCCGACGGCCGTGACGGTCAAAGTCCGAACACCGATTTTACGGTGTCAAAAAGGTTGCCGATCTCGGTGACCACCATTATCAGCACAACGATAAGCCCGGCAAGCGTAGTCAGCATTGCCTGATCCTCACGTCCCGAGCGCTGCAAAAGCTGATTGAGCACCGCAACGATTATTCCGATTCCGGCAACACGGAAGATAAAGTCAACGTTCATTTTGGTTTCCTCATTATATGAAAATAATAAATATACCGAGTCCGCAAAGGATGCTCAGGGTTTTGAAAAGCTTGCCCTTTTCGAGCAGTTCCTTCTCTGCCGCCGCTTGCCTTGCGTGAAAGCTTTCGGCAAAATATTCGCAGTGTGAGCTTTGTGAGTCAAGATCGCCGTTGCCGAGCAGCGTGAAAAATTCGGTGACACTTTGCAGGTCACGGCTTTCGAGCCCGTATTTTTCGATAAGCGGCAGCAGCTCCTTAGGGTCGGTCAAGGTGTCTTTGCCGATGTCCTTTAAAAAGGAAAGCTCGCCCGAGGAATAGCGCTCGAATATTTTATAAATGCTGGCTCTTGTGCAGCGCATATCTCCGATGCAGGAACGGGCAAAAACGGTCAGCTGCCCGAAAAACGCCTTTTGTCGCTTCAAACGTTCGGCAAAAACAAAGCCGAAGGACGATACCGCTCCGCTCAGCATAATAAGCCCGAGCACCTTAAGCATAGCTTTCACTCGGCAAGACCGAGCTGTGCTTTAAAAGCACGCCGCTGTCGGTTATATCGAATATTTCGGGACTTGAGGCCAAGGCTTTTATGAACACGACGGTCT
Organism: uncultured Eubacteriales bacterium; assembly: GCA_964634675.1. GTDB lineage: Bacteria > Bacillota > Clostridia > Oscillospirales > Acutalibacteraceae > UMGS172. Next base: position 12,738 of record CAZWLH010000026.1, on the reverse strand, counting down.
TCAAAGCACCCGAGGCAATGAGCCCTTCGGTGACCGAACGCTTTTCTATTTCGTCGGCACTTCCGATGTGGGCGGTGCACAAAACGTCGGCCCCCGACATAAGGCAGTGAAGCACGGCCTCGGCTTCGGCGGCGGTGCCTATTTCATCAAAGGCGATCACCTGCGGATTAAGCGTCCTCAGCGCCATTTCAATTCCCTCCGCCTTGGCACAGCCGGTGATGACATCGGTGAGCATACCGAGGTCGGCCTGCGGCACTCCGTCCTTGGCGGCGGCGATTTCTCCTCTTGTGTCAATAACCGCAACTCTGCGCCGTACGGTGCCGATACCGTCGGATATAAGCCTTACGGCATCTCTTAGTACCGTGGTTTTTCCGACTCCCGGAGGCCCTGCTATCATCAATCCACCGCAAAGGCGATCGGCGATAGGCAGAGCCGCTCCTTTATGCTCCGAGGCAATTCTTATGTTTATTGTCGATATCGAGGAAAAACCGCTTATTCTGCCGTTTTCATATACCGCAGAGGCCGCAATTCCGGCACGGCAGCCGTTTTTTAATGATATATATCCGTGCTTTATCTGCTCCGAATAGGCATAAACCGAATGCTCGCACATATTGAGAAAGGTCTCTTCGACCTCGCCCGAGGACACGGTGTAAAGTCCGTGCTGGAGCAGGTGGCATATTTCGCCCGAGCTTGCGATAAAAACGCTTTCTCCCGTTAAGGTGAGGCAGATCGGCCTGCCTGCACGAAGTCTTATTTCGCAAATATTCTCTTGAACGCTTAAAGGGAGCTTTTCGATAAGCTTTTTTATGTTCTTCGGGAAATAGTCGCTTAAAAGCTTTACTGTTTCGGCTTGTTTGTCCATTTTCATCACGTCCGTCCTTTCCGTTTTAATGATATGAACGGTTCGTCCGGTTTAGAACAAGCCTGTTGCCGCGATGCGGCTTTGCACAAAAAAGAAGACCCGTTATAAAACGGATCTCCCGAAAAAAAGTTATATGCAGTTAAAGCTTCAGCTCTGCGGTTTTCATGGTCTGCTCATACTCACGGTATTTTACACCGGCCGAGTCGAACATCATCTTGGCGGCCTTGGTCATTTCGGCATCGGAATACTTATCCGAAAGATATATGACCTCGGCGATACCCTTTTGTATTATTGCCTTTGCACATTCGTTGCAGGGAAAAAGTGTGGTATAAAGTCTGAAATCCTTCATAGAACCGCCGTTGAAGTTGAGTATCGCATTGAGCTCGGCGTGACATACGAACATATACTTGCTCGAAAGCGAATCGCCCTCACGCTCCCAGGGGTACTCGTCATCACTGCAGCCGTAGGGCATACCGTTGTAGCCGACCGACATAATTCGGTTTTCACTGTTGACGATACAGGTGCCCACCTGCGTATTGGGGTCCTTGCTTCGCTGCGACGAAAGAAGAGCAATACCCATAAAATATTCGTCCCAGCCGAGATAATCGTTGCGTTTCATAATATATACCTCTCTTAACGGTTTATATGTATTTCAAAAGCTGCTCGGGACTGCTTATAACAGCCTCTGCACCGCATTTCTTAAGCTCTTCCTCGCCTCTGAAGCCCCAAAGGACACCGATCGGGTGGGTGCCCGAGTTGACACCGGTCTCGGCATCGACGCCGCTGTCACCGACAAAAAGACATTCCTCTGCCGAAACGTTTAACCGCTTAAGCGCCTCGAACACCATTGACGGATCTGGCTTGGGAGCCGCGCCGTCACGCTGCCCCGTGACAAAATCAAAGCCGTCACCGAAATATTCCTTAACGACCGATTGCGCCATAAAATCTATCTTGTTGGAAACCACGGCAAGAGCGAGACCCTTGGCTTTTAAATTTTCCAAAAGCTCCGGTATTCCGTCATAAGGACGGGTGCATTCGCCGGAATGCTCGTTATAATATTCAAAATAAAGCTCTCTCAAAGCGTCAAGCGTTGACGGGTTACGGTTTTCCTCCGGCAGTGCACGGGTTATCATCATATCGGTGCCGTTGCCGACAAAAAGCTTGAAGGCTTCGACTTTATGTGTCGGGAAGCCCTTCTGAGCCAAGGCGAAGTTGACTGCGTTGGCAAGATCCTCCAACGTGTTAAGCAATGTTCCGTCAAGGTCGAATATGACCGCTTTGATACTCAAGACCGCACCAATCCTTTAAATAACCTCAAATTTGTTGTATATTATACAGCATTTGTCGGAAAAATGCAACAATAATGCTTGATTTTTAGCGCCGTTAAGGTAAATTTTGCACGGATTTCAAAAAAAATCGGTAAATCTTAAAAATAATACTTGCAAAATGAGAAACTTTCTGCTATTATATCATTTGCGATTGTATGTAATTTAAAGGAGGTGCAGACTCATGGCAAAGTGTGACATCTGCAGCAAAGAAATCACTTTCGGTATTAAGGTATCTCATTCACACAGACGTACCAACAGAACTTGGAAGCCCAACGTAAAGCGCGTTAAGGCTATTGTAAACGGCGCCCCTTGTAGGATTTATGCCTGCACCCGCTGCTTGCGTTCCGGTAAGGTCACCCGTGCGATCTGATGATCGGTAAGTGAAAGAAAAGATAGCGATCGGCTTCGGCCGTTCGCTTTTTTCTTATATTCAAAAAGGAAGTGCTTTTATGCTTATTCGCCGTGCCGAAATCCGTGATATACCCGATATCGACCGACTGCTTTTGCAGGTGTTGACCGTGCACCACAACGGCCGCCCCGATCTTTTTAAGGCCGATACGAGAAAATACACCGATTCGGAGCTTGAGAATATAATAACCGATGACAACCGACCGATATTCGTTGCCGAGACCGAGCGCGGCGTTGTCGGCTATGCGTTCTGCATTTTCAAGCAATACCCGAACGACAATATTTTGACCGATATAAAAACGCTTTATATTGACGACCTTTGTGTCGACGAGACCGAAAGGGGAACGGGTGTGGGACGTCGCCTTTACGAGCACGTCGTGAGCTTTGCCGAGAAAAGCGGTTGCTATAATCTCACGCTGAATGTGTGGTCGTGCAATGAGTCGGCCATAGGTTTTTATGAAAAATGCGGCCTTGTTCCGCAAAAGATAGGTATGGAAAAGATACTGTAAATAAAGTGTTGTTTAAAACCGCAGACCGCCGTCGGGCTTAATGCCCGACGGCGCTATTTGTCAGGTGACGTTGCGGACAGCCCGGAGGCCTGTCCCTACGGTGGGTAAATATTGTCGTAGGGACGGGCGTCCCCCGACCGTCCGTGACGTCAACGAACGGGCTTGCAGACACATAGGCTTCACTCGTCGGAGAGAGGCAGTTTTGAGTTTTTCGCTTTGAATTCATTTATCGGGGCGGTGGGTGACAGTGATTTCCGATGTAAAAAGTTTTTGTGAATTTTTCTTGTCACCTCTTGAAGTGGAAAGCCGGTTGTAATATAATAGATAATGATTTATTGTATAATTCGGACGGTAGCGGGACAGAAGCCGAACCCGTCGACTGTGTTATTTTGTAAATATCAGGGGGATTTTTATGTTTACAAGAGATATATTCATAGATCTCGGCACCGATAATACCCGAGTCGGTATAAGAGGTAAGGGCATTGTGGCAAGAGAGCCGTCGGTCGTTGCATACGATGTCAGAAACGATACGGTCAAGGCGGTGGGCGCCGCCGCAAAGGAAATGATCGGTCGTACTCCCGGCTCGATAGTTGCCGTCAAGCCGATAAAGGGCGGCGTTATAGCCGATTTCGACGTTACCGAGGCTATGCTCAGAAAGTTTATAAAATCCGCCCTCAGGGGCTCGCTTTTTTCGCGCTGCCGGGTTATGCTTTGCGTTCCGTCGGGCGTTACCGAGGTTGAGAGCCGCGCGATATACGATGCGGCAAGTCACGCAGGAGCTTCCGAGGTCGACCTTATCGAGGTTCCGCTTGCGGCGGCGATCGGAGCCGGCATAGACGTGGCCGCTTCCTCGGGAAGTATGATTATTGACATCGGCGGAGGCACGACCGAGGTGGCTGTTACGGCGCTCGGCGATATCGTTACCGCTCATTCGACCAAGGTCGCAGGCGACAGTCTTGACGAAGCCATAATCAACTACATAAGAAAGAAGCATAATCTGCTTATCGGTGAGCGCACCGCCGAGCAGTTAAAAATCGCCTTGGGCTCGGCGTTGGAATACGAAGGCGAGGGCTCGATGGAGGTCAAGGGCCGCAATTTGGTCGACGGCTTGCCGAAAAACATCGAAATAACGGCCGAAGAGGTCAGGGAAGCACTCTCGGATCAGCTTTATCAAATAGTCGATGCCGTTCGCTATACCTTTGAAAAAACTCCGCCCGAGCTTGCGTCAGATATAGTCGACAAGGGCATAGTCCTTACCGGCGGCGGTGCCAATCTGCGCAATCTCGATAAGCTCATTGCCGCCGAAACGGGCATGGAGGTAATGGTTGCAAACGAGCCTTCCGACTGCGTTGCGCTCGGAATAGGCAAAAAGATCGAAGCCAACCTTACCTTTGATACATATGTCTTTAAAAGAGGCAAAAGATACAGATGATCGGAGGCGTGAGCTGAATGCGCTTTTTTTTGAGAAGCGGAAAATTTAAGGTTTTTATATCGTTTCTTCTCGGACTTGCGGCCGTCACGGTCATCGCCGTTTTCGTCGGGCGTGCTTCGTCTCCACTGAGCGATCTTGTCGGCACGGTCACGGCACCTGTTCAAAAGGCGTTCGGAAGCGTTTCCGATTGGTTTTCGGACAAGAAAAAGGCTATGGGAGACAATGAGGAGTTAATGGCCGAGATCGAACGCTTAAAGTCGGAAAACGCAAGTCTTTCCGAAAAATTGGTCGATTATGAGGAGACCGTTGCGCAAAACAAAAACTATGAGCAGTATCTCGGGATAAAAGAAAAAAATCCCGAAATGCTTTTTCAGTCGGCAACCGTCGTTTCGAGAGATTCAACCGACCCCTATAAGGGCTTTTCGGTGAATGTCGGACTTATCGACGGTGTCTCGCTTTACGATCCGGTCATTACCGAGCAGGGCTTGGTCGGATATATCAGTGAGATCGCCTCGACCTATTCAAAGGTAACGACGGTGCTCAGTCCCGACCTTAAGGCAGGCGGCAAGGACAGCCGCACGCAGGATGACGGTGTTGTCTCTGGACGTGCCGATCTTGCGGCCGACAATAACGCATATCTTTACAATTTGAGACGTGACTGCTCGGTTTCGGTGGGTGACAGTATAATAACCTCCGGCGGAAGTGTTTTTCCGAAGGGTATCATCATCGGTAGCGTTACCGATATCAAGCAGCAAAGCAAGGATACCTCGCTTTATGCCGTTGTAAAATCGAAGGTCGATTTTGACAGTGTCAGAGAGGTAATGGTTATAACGTATTTCTCGGGACAGGGCTATGTCGGCCCCGAAAAGGAGTAGGTTATGTCTTCGGCAAAGATAAGATATTATGTCAGCCTTGCTTTGTATTCGATAATATGTGTGCTTTTTTCGGTGCTGCAGCTTTCGGGACTGATCACCTTGAATATCGGCACCGCTTCGGCGGTGGCGGCTGTGCCGTTTACGGTTTATGCTGGTATGTATTTCGGTGAATATTCCGGCGCACTTTCGGGGCTTTTGTTCGGTGCCGTCACCGATGCTTCGACGTCGGTATTTATGTATAATACGTGGGTGCTGACCGCATTGGGCTTCCTTTGCGGCTTGCTGATAACAAGATTCTTCAACCGCAATTTTGCCGCGGCGGCGGTGCTCAACGTTTTATCCTCCACAGTGTATTTTTTCTTTAAATGGATAACCGTTTACGCTTTTTCGGATCCGTCCTGCGGCTTTGTTCTTACACATTTCACACTGCCGTCCTTTGTTTATACTGCGGCGGTCGGTGTAATACTGTTTTTTGCGGTGAATCCGCCGCTTAAAAAGCTGACACTCAGAACTACCAAGCAATAATGAAGGGAGGTGACCGCCTTGAGGGTCAAAAGAAGACAAAATCCGAGAATAATAACGCTGATAGCTATAATGCTTGCCTGCTTTTCGGTGTTCGGCTTCCGTGCCGCTGATTTTCAGGTGGTCACCGCCGATGAGTTTTCCTTGAAAAACGCCAACCTCACCGCCGTCAAGACCAAAATAACCGCGACAAGAGGGGAGATCGTCGATCGCTACGGCCGCCCGATCGCCACGAACCGTGACGGTTACAGCATTGTTTTCAACAGCGCATATATGAAAAAGGGCGATTACAATACGGCGATAAAGGAGCTGACGGAGCTGCTTTATGCCTATGAGTGGGCGTGGACAGATCAGCTTCCCATGACCCAAACGGCGCCCTATGAATTCACCGATACCTCGGCGGCGCTTAAGCTTAAATCCAAGCTCAAGCTCAACGATTATGCAACGGCACAGAACTGTTATGACGAAATGGTCAAAAAATACGGACTCGAGTCGTATTCCGAGACCGACCGCCGCACGCTTATGGGCGTTCGCTATTCGATGGAGCGTGCCGATTTCTCGGTTTCGAATCCCTTTACCTTTGCTGAGGATATTCCGTCAGAGCTTATGCTGACCGTTTCCGAATCCTTCTCTCATATAAAGGGTATTGAGATAAACGTTGTGTCTTACCGTGAGTATTACGATTCGACACTTGCACCTCACACTGTCGGCACTATCGGCAAGATCAACGCCGAGGAATGGGAAACACTTAAGGGAAAGGGCTATTCCTATAACGATTATGTCGGCAAAAGCGGAGTTGAAAAGGCTTTTGAGGATTATCTCCGCGGAACAGACGGTGAGCTGACCTACTATTTCGATAAATCGGGTAATGTTGTTTATACCGAAATGACCAAGCAGCCCGTGCAGGGAAATACCGTCTTTCTGACGATAGATGCACGCCTGCAAAAAATATCGCAGGATGCTTTGTCGGGTAATATCGAGTTGCTGAATTCCAAGGGACAGAGCATCACGGGCGGCTCGATAGTCATAACCGACGTAAAAACGGGAGAGGTGCTGACCTCGGCTAACTATCCGTCGTATGACCTTGAAAATCTGAGCGATTATCTCGGCGACGGGGTCAAGAACAATCCGCTTTTCGATCGTGCACTCAGAGGTGTTTATCCTCCGGGCTCGGCATATAAGCCGATGGTTGCGATCGCCGCATTGCAGGAGCATACAATCGAGCCGTATGACACGATATTCTGCAAGAGAAAATATACCTATTACGACGACTATCAGCCGAGCTGTATGCACTATCACGGCAATACGAACGTTTTCTCGGCGATAACATATTCCTGTAACTATTACTTTTTCGATGTCGGAAGACAGGTCGGAATAACAGCACTTAACCGATATTCCCAAAAAATGGGAATGGGTGTTAAAACCGGAATAGAGCTGACCGAATCTGCCGGAAAGCTCGCGGGTCCCGACTATTCATCCTCGGTCGGAAGCAAGTGGTACGACGGTATGACGCTTGCGGCGGCGATAGGTCAGTCGGATAATGCTTTTACTCCGCTTCAGCTTTCGAGCTATACCGCGACGGTGGCAAACGGAGGAACACGTTATAAGACAACGCTTTTGAGTGAGGTTAGAACCGCCTCGGGCAACGAGCTTGTGTACAGCTCCGAGCCGACGGTGGCCGATACGCTCGGCGTTGAGGCTTCGGTCATAGATACCGTCAAAAAGGGTATGCAGTCGGTTACCTCGGAGGGTACCGTAAGTGCCTATTTTGCCGATTATCCCATTTCGATAGGCGGTAAAACCGGTACCGCACAGACGGTGGGACTCGATAACAGCGTTCTGATACTTTTCGCTCCGTATGAGAATCCCGAAATCGCCGTTTCGATAGTTATCGAGCACGGTGAGAAAAGCATTTCGACGGGACCGGTTGCCAAGGCGATTATGGACGAATATTTCTTCGGCTCGGCCGAGGCGGAAGTTGAAAAGCTTCCGAATACGCTTTTGAAATAAAGCAAAAACAGAATGACGTGTTAAAGGTTTTGCTTTACAAATTTCGACAAATGTGATAATATAAACTGTGTATTCTGATTTCGGAGGCGATAACGGTGGGCAGAATATTGTGTCTGATATCTTCCAAGGGCGGAAGCGGAAAATCCACCGTTGCGGTCGGCCTTGCAACGGCGTTCTCAAATGCCGGCAAAAGTGTGCTGCTTATCGATGCCGACGAGGGTGCAAGGTGCCTTGATACCATGCTTTCGGTCGATAAGGATACCGTTTTCGATATTTCGGATGTTTTGAACGGAAACTGTGAGATTGGCGCCGCCGCCTTGAAGGTACCGTCTTTAAAGGGCGTTTCGGTCATTCCGTCACCGCTTTCGGGTGAACCGCTCGAGCTTTCAAGTCTATCTGGGCTTGCTTTTTCGGTCAAGGAAGACTACGATTACGTTATAATAGACACCAAGGGTCAGCTTCCGGCACAACGGCTCATCGGACTTTGCGCCTCGGCCGAGGTTTTTTCGATAGTCACGCCCGACCCGATCGCTTTGAGAAACACGGGACTTTTAAACAGTGCTTTAAAGGCTTCGGGAATAAAAACAAGGCTTATAATAAACCGATTCAAGGCCAAAATGCCCGACGGCAAAACGGCTTCGGTCGACAAAATGACAGATACGGCCTCGGCACGGCTTATCGGCATAGTGCCCGAGGATAAAAGGGTCGCTGTGGCTCACGGCTCATTAAAGGTCGGGACGGCTGCCGCCGCTCTTTTCAGAATAGCAGCAAGGATAGACGGAAATTCGATTCCGCTGCCTTCAATAAAAAATATACTATAAAGTGGGGATGGTTAACAATGAAAATAGCACTTATCGCGCACGATGCCAAGAAGGAGCTTATGGTTCAGTTTTGTATTGCCTATTGCGGAATACTAAGCCGACATACCATCCTTGCGACAGGCACGACGGGCAAGCTTGTGTCAGAGGCCACGGGCTTGGAAACGGTCAGATTCTTAAGCGGCGCGCAGGGCGGTGTTCAGCAGATAGCTTCACGCATCGGCTGTGATGAGGTGGATATGGTGCTGTTCTTCCGGGATGCGCTCAAGGGCGATTCCGAGCCGGACGAAAGCTCGATAATGCGCCTTTGTGACGTGCATAACATTCCGGTTGCTACCAATATAGCGACTGCCGAAATGCTCATTCACGGTCTTGAGCGCGGCGACCTCGACTGGCGTGACATTATTCATACAAATTAGAAATAAGAATTCCCTGCAGCCGGTGCGGGGAATTATCTATGTTAAACATATTATGTGCTTTGGAAGGATATGAAGATATTATGGCTAAATACAATACATCAGTAAAGGGCACGGCCGACGTTTTGCCGTCCGACAGCTTCAAATGGCAGTTTGCCGAAAAGAAAATGCTCGAAACCGCCGAGCTTTTCGGCTTTAAGGAGATAAGAGTTCCAGTGTTCGAGTATACCGAGGTGTTCACTAAAAACGTCGGCGAGACCACCGATGTCGTGCAAAAGGAAATGTATACCTTTACCGACAAGGGCGACCGCTCTATTACCCTGCGTCCCGAATTTACCGCAGGCGTGGTGCGTTCGGTCATCGAGCACGGACTTATAAACGGTGCATTGCCGGTCAAGGCCTGCTATATCGGCGGCTGTTACCGCTATGAAAAGCCGCAGGCCGGAAGAATGAGAGAGTTTCATCAGTTCGGTGCCGAAATGTTCGGCGCGGCCGATCCCGCAGCCGATGCCGAGATGATACTTATGGCCGATTCCATCCTCGAAAACCTCGGGATTCGCAATCTTTCGCTTGAGATAAATTCTATCGGCTGCCCAGAGTGCCGCAAAAAGTATCACTCGGCACTTAAGGAATATTTTGCTTCGAGAGCCGACGAGCTGTGCGATACCTGCCGTGACCGTCTCGAACGAAATCCGATGAGAATACTGGACTGCAAATCGCCCGTCTGTAAGGAGATCGCAGAGGGTGCTCCAATTATGCTCGACTATCTTTGCGACGGCTGCTGTGAGCATTTTGAGGGCGTTAAAAAGCATTTGAATGCGGCAAATCTCGACTTCACCGTCAATCCTAAGATAGTAAGAGGTCTTGACTATTATACCAAGACCGTTTTCGAGTTCGTTTCGGGCGAAATAGGCGCACAGTCCACCGTTTGCGGCGGCGGACGTTACGACGGCCTTGTCGGCCAGATGGGCGGCCCCGAGATGCCTTCACTCGGCTTTGCAATGGGAATCGAGCGACTCCTTATGGTTATGAGCAGTCAGGGATGTGAGTTTCCCGAGCAGCGCAGACCCGATGTTTATATCGCAACTATGGACGGTGAGGCGGCTCTTAAGGCTACCGAGCTTTGTATGGCACTCAGAGATGAGGGCTTTATTGCCGTTACCGACGTTGCCGGACGTTCGCTCAAGGCTCAGATGAAGTATGCCGATAAGATCGGTGCACGCTTCAGCACCGTTATCGGTGAAGAGGAGCTTAAGAACGACCGCTGCCGTCTTAAAAATATGGAAAACGGCGAGACCTCCGAGGTTACAATGTCCGACGGCATTGTTTCGGCACTTTACGATCATCAGATCGATGCCATGATTGACGGCGTTGCCGATTCGGCCGATGAGCTTGAGGCATTTTTGGACTCACTTAAGGGCGAAAAGTAACAGTATTCCGCAAGCACTAAGTTTTGCTTGACTTTCGCGATTTATCGTGCTAAAATATCCATAGAGAAAGGATGTGCTTTTGTGGATAAGCTTCATAACGAAAGCGCCGATTTGCTTTTCAAGTCCATTTTGACACTTGAAAGCGTTGATGAGTGCTATGCTTTTTTTGAGGATATATGTACAATAAAGGAAATTCAGTCGATCGCACAGCGGGTCACGGTTGCCCGTATGCTGACCGAAGGTAAGGTATACAGTGATATAGTTAACGAGACCGGTGCAAGCACGGCTACCATAAGCCGTGTTAACCGCTCTTTGAATTACGGCAATGACGGCTATCGCATTGCTTTCGAGCGCCTGGACAAATGAGCTACGAGAGCTTTGCCGAGGTGTATGATCGGCTTCAGACCGATGTCGATTATCCCGCCCGTGCCGAATATTTAGCTTCACTTTTCAAAAAATACGACCGTCTGCCGACGCTGTTACTCGATGTTGCATGCGGAACAGGCGGTTTTTCCGTCCCGTTTGCCGAAATGGGGATCGATATAATAGGTGTCGACCCGTCGCCCGAAATGCTCGGCCTTGCACGTGAGAAGTTAGAGAGTATAGAGACCGAAAGCCTTTTGCTCTGCCAATCGGCCGAGGAGCTTGACCTTTACGGCACGGTCGACGGTGCGATATGCTGTCTTGACAGCCTCAATCATATTATCGACAGTGATGAGCTGAAGCGTTCATTTGCCAAAATCACGCTCTTTTTGGAGCCGGGACGGCTGTTTATATTCGACCTTAATACCGAATTCAAGCACAGAGAGGTTCTGTCGAACGCCACGTTCGCTTTTGAGACCGAGGACGTGTTTTGTGTCTGGCGCAATTCCGAGTGCGATGAGGACGGAATTGTCGATATTTCACTTGATTTCTTTAAAGAAACCGCCGACGGCACATATGTCCGCACTGCAGAGGATTTCAGTGAGCGTGCATATTCCAAGAAATATATAGAAGAGTGCCTGAGCCTTGCCGGACTTGAGACCGTGGCAGTGCTCGGAGATATGAGTTTCGATGCTCCGACCAAATGTGAGGAGCGCATAATTTACGTTACGAGAAGGAAATTATAATGGGTAAACTTATAAGATGCATAACAAGCGACGGCGCCGTTATGGCGACCTGTGTCGATTCTACCGATATAGCGGCTGCGGCTGAGCAGTACCACAAGACCTCTGCGGTCGTTACTGCGGCGCTCGGAAGACTGCTCACGGCAGCTTCCATGATGGGAAATATGCTTAAAGGCAGCGATGACAGCATCACCCTTAAAATAACCGGCGAGGGACAGATCGGCACTCTTGTCGCCGTCAGCGATTATGACGGCAACGTCAGAGGCTATGTTACCAACCCGATAGTTGAGCTTCCGCTCAACGCAAAGGGCAAGCTTGATGTCGGCAGTGCGGTCGGAGCAGGTACGCTTTATGTCATAAAGGATCTCGGTATGAAGGACCCTTATGTAGGCCAAATTCCGCTTGTTTCGGGTGAGATCGCCGAGGATATCACCTCATATTATGCAATAAGTGAGCAGATACCGACAATATGTGCGCTCGGTGTGCTTGTGAACCCCGATCTGACGGTAAATACCGCCGGAGGCTTTATCATACAGCTTTTGCCGGGCTATACCGAGAAGAATATAGAAAAGCTTGAGGATTCGGTGAAGGATCTCGAATCGGTCACAAAAATGCTTTCAGACGGAAAGACTCCCGAGGAAATTGTGCGCTTGGCCCTCAAGAATTTCGAGGTCGAGGTGCTTTATGAGCAGGATATCGCATATAAGTGTAAATGCAGCCGCGAGAGAACCGAGGCGGCTTTGATGTGTATCGGAACCGATGATTTGAAGGAAATGGCCGAGTCCGAGGACGATACAGAGGTTAGCTGTCACTTCTGCAACAAGCGATATGTTTTCACAAAAAACGACCTTGAAAAAATAATTTTAAAAAAATCGAAAAAAGTTTAAAAAAAGTGTTGACAAATTGCTAAGAGTGTGGTAATATATCATTCGTCGCCGGTGGTACAGCAAACAGTAACCTGCGGAGATGGGAGCATAGCTCAGCTGGGAGAGCATCTGCCTTACAAGCAGAGGGTCACAGGT
>CAZWLH010000025.1:0-18477 GCA_964634675.1 uncultured Eubacteriales bacterium | reverse complement strand
GCGCCGTTCTGCCCGACGGCAAGGATTATACCTTTTGGGGCAAGGGCGTAAGCCAAGGCCACTCCGATGCAATTCGCCGCATTGACGGTGTTGTTGATGCAAGACAGTATACAATTCCCGTCGAAAGTGCTTTGGAAACCGTCAGAAGCGGCCGTAACCCCGAGCTTTCGACCCGCGAGAAGCACGAACGCGAGTGCTTTGTTGTGGTAGAAGACAACGCAGACAAGGCGCGCATTGAGAGAGAAATCAAAACAATGCCCAACTATTTTGCCGATTACAACACAACGGTTCACTTTATCAGCCAAGAGGAGCTTGACCGTGATCACAAGAGTATCCCCCACGGCGGTTTCGTTATCCGCTCGGGTCACACCGGCTTCAATGGTGAAAATTCGCACATAATAGAGTATAGCCTGAAGCTTGACTCCAACCCCGAATTTACTGCAAGCGTTATCGCGGCCGTTGCAAGAGCAGCATACCGTATGAAGTCCGACGGACAAAGCGGTTGCAAAACGATATTTGACATCGCACCGTCATATCTAAGCCCCCTCTCCCCCGAGGAGCAAAGAAAACTTCTTCTCTGATTTAAAAGGACAGACAACTGTAAAGTGTCTGTCCTTTTTTCGCTTAAAATCCTTAGGCGACGCAATCAAATGCTCGCACTTCGAAAGTTCGAAAAGAGCATATTTACGTTATGACACCTCATCATATGTAAAAATGCTCTTTCTAAATCAGCACAAATTGTGAACATATTTTGCTTTACCGTTTTATCGCTTTTAACGGTCAGTTCTCTAATTGAATTGCAGTTTTCAAAGGCACTGACACTTACATCGCCATACTGTCGGGTATAGAGACGCTTTAAGACTTATGCAATGACAGAAAAATACCGCTTGATGACTTCACTTAAAAATTATCGTCGTTTTCAATAATCCCTAAGTTAACGCTCAAAAGAGCAGTCGCTTCCTTTTCAAATTCCGTTTTAACTTTTCACCCAAACTATCGACATAGAGCTACCCGTAAACGCGTAATGTTCTTATCTCTTCTCGGCTGCCTCTAACGGTGGTCGATTCCATCACAGTATGATGAAAATGCCACAAAGTGAGAAAAGGAGGCAAGATTGTGCTCAGCTAAGTTTTCTATTTCTCGGTAGAACCGTGGGGATTTTCACACCCAAAAGCACAAAAAAGCAAGCCTCTTTCGAAGCTTGCTTTAAGACGTATGTTCCTATAAATTACTTGCTGAGAACATCGAGGACGGAGATATAGCCGTCATCGTTGTTCATATTGCCAGAAATGCTGTTAAGTATATCGTCGGCCGGATTTTTTTCATCCTTCTTGTCGTCGCCAAGACCGGTGGCAACAACGATTATGCGCATTTCATCCTCGAGGTTGGGATCAAGCTGTGCGCCCCAAATGATTGTTGCATCGGGGTGAGCCATATTGGAAATAATGGTGGAAGCTTGCTCGACCTCTTCGAGACCGATATCCTCGGAACCGATGATGCTGATAATAACACCTCTTGCGTTCTCCATGCTGGTTTCGATAAGCGGACTGGAGATGGCCTTCTGAGCGGCTTGCTCCGCCTTGTCACGGCCGTTGGCAACGCCGACACCCATATGAGCGTAACCGGCATCCTTCATAACGGCGGTAACATCGGCGAAGTCGAGGTTGACCATAGAAGTGACGTTTATAAGCTCGGAGATGCTCTGTACTCCTTGGCGAAGAACGTCGTCGGCGATTTCGAAAGCATTCTTAAGAGTAATCTTCTGCTCGGAGACGAATTTAAGTCTTTCGTTGGGGATAACGATAAGGCTGTCAACATGCTCTCTCAAAGCGGCGATACCTTCCTCGGCTTGGGTCATTCTTCTTCTGCCCTCAAAGCCGAAAGGCTTGGTCACGATACCGACGGTAAGAATACCGAGTTCCTTGGCTATCTGCGCTACTACGGGAGCGGCACCGGTTCCGGTTCCACCGCCCATACCGGCAGCGATAAAGACCATATCCGCACTGCGAAGAGCAGCGGCGATTTCGTCCTTAGACTCTTGTGCGGCACTTTCGCCCTTATCGGGACTTGCGCCTGCACCCTGACCCTTGGTCAGCTTCTCGCCTATCTGAATTTTATGGGTCGCTTTCGAAAGCAAAAGCGCCGCCTTATCTGTATTGATAGCAATAAATTCGACACCGCGAACGCCCGCATCGACCATACGGTTAACGGCATTTCCGCCGCCACCGCCGACACCGACTACTTTAATCTGTACAACATCCGCAGTTTCGTTATCAATTTCGAATGCCATTTTAATCATCCTTCCAAATTTTATATACACAAATACTTACAGTACCAGTATTCCTTAGTCAATTCTAACACGTAACATCGAAAAATGCAATACTTAATTTCAAAAAAGCTGTAATTTTTGTGATGTTTAATTAAATTTTTATTGCTTGATAAATTCCGCAATGTCGCAATATTTCAATATTGCCTGTTTATCGGTCACAGTCCAGCTTTCAAGCGAAACCGCAGCAGTATTTTCACCGTCGATCGACGGCAGCATAGCCGCAAGATGATTCAGCTTGCCTGCAAGGTCATTTGAGCTTCCGAGCCTCACAAACAGTCTGCCGTCAACAACTATGTTAATGTCAACAAGACTTTCTATATCGATATACTGCACCGAAAAGCCCTTTTCCGAGCAGATCGCAAGGCAGGAGTTCAAAACATCCCTTTGCTGCTTGTCGGAAAATTCAAGTGTCCTTCCGAGCGTGGGATTTTCGGCCTTTATGCCGATTATCCTCATCATTTCGTCACTGCTTTCCGACGACAGCCGCAAGAGCTTATAGTCGGGGTCGGTGACATATATTGAAGCACCGACGGTTATCTGCGTTTTTTCCTCTGCCGGAGTGACCTTTATGCCGACCGAATCGGGAAAAGATTTGATTATTTCAACATTTTTCACATAAGGCAGTGCCTCTGTTATCCGTTGCTTTATCTCATCGGTCGGGAGTCTTAACAGATTATCACCCGTCAAAATTCCGCTCGAATATATAATGTCGTCGGCAGAATAAATACTGCTACCCAAGACCTTGATCTCGGTGACGTTAAAGAACACCGTAAGCATCAAAGCGACCGTGACCGCCAAAACAACGACTATCACTGTCAGTGCCGCAAAAATTCGCTTGAGCTTTGATTTTTTTCGTCTTCTCTTTCGAGGCTTTGCCTGCCGATTATCGGAATATTCAACTTTCATTTTTTCACTCCCCGTATTCCGAGTTCCGTCGGAGTCGAAATTTCACTGCACTTTTGCGAGATTTATGATTATCTCGGCAATTTTGCGGTCGGCATCGGTTATAGCCAAAGCCTTTGCCGCTCTCGACATTTCGTCGAGCAGTGCTTTGTCGGCAAACATACCGAGCACGGTTTTGAGAAGCAGCTCACCGTTCAGTTCCTTTTCCTCTATGACCTCGGCCGCATTTATACGTTTCAGAGACATTGCGTTATGGAACTGATGATTTTCCGCAACATAGGGTGACGGAATGAGTATCGACGGCTTACCGCACACCTGAAGCTCATTGACCGACATTGCCCCCGCACGGCTTATTACTATATCGGCAGCCGCCATAAGAAGATCCATATTATCTATGTATTCGAGTATTTTTATGTTTTCACAGGAAGCTTCGTCATATCCGAGATCATTCAACGCACTGCAAAAATCCGCATATCCGCTTTTTCCCGTTCCGTGATAATGTGTAAATCCTTTATTCTCTATATTCCATTTAACGACCTCAAGAACGGCATCGTTAATTGCGCGCGCGCCGAGACTTCCGCCGAATGACAGGAGCACCTTTTCATCCTCGGCGATACCGAGTCTCGCCCTTGCTTCGGACTTGGAAACGGCTGTCAAGGACTGTCTTATCGGATTTCCCGTTATAACGGGAGGATTTTTTGCGTTTATCTTATCCGCCGCATCCTGCATCGCAATCATAACGCAGTCGACCGACTGAGCAAGCATTTTTATTGTAACGCCGGGATAAGCATTAGCCTCGTGGACGGCGGTCTTTATTCCGAGCTTGGCCGCCTCCCTCAAAACGGGACCGCAGACATATCCGCCCGTACCGACAACGACGTCGGGGCGAAGCTCTTTCAAAAGCTTTTTTGAGGCCACAGAAGAAGCCACCGCTTTATATGCGGCACCGATATTTTTGAATATGTTCTTAACCGTAAGCTTTCTTTGGAAGCCGGCAACATCAATGGTATAGAAGTCATACCCTGCCATAGGCACAAGTCGGCTTTCCATTCCTCTTGCGGTTCCGATAAAGCTTATTTTACAGTCACTGTCAACATTTTTCAAATATCCCGCAACGGCAATAGCCGGATTTATATGACCGGCAGTTCCGCCTCCTGCAAAAAGAATATGCATAAGTTACTCCCTCTAAAGTGTTTTTTTGACACTGCACGCTCGTGACACCGATAAAACCATTCCCATTTCGGTCAGCAAAATAACAAGTGACGTGCCGCCGTAGCTGAAAAACGGCAGGCTTATACCGGTATTGGGGATGGTATTGGTCACAACAAGGATATTCAGTGTCATCTGAAGTCCGACCTGAAAGGTCAGTCCCAAGGCAAGCATAGAGCCGAATTTATCGGGCGCCTTCATTGCGATAACAAAGCCCCTCCACATAAGCAGGCAGAAAAGGATTATTATTATCATTGCACCGATAACGCCGAGCTCCTCACAGACTATCGAAAAAATAAAGTCGTTATGCGGTTCGGGCACCCAAAGATATTTCTGACGTGACTGCCCGAGACCTCTTCCGTGCCAGCCGCCCGAGCCGATAGCCAAAAGCGACTGAATCGTCTGATAGCCCTCCTTTGTCGGAGCCGACCACGGGTCAAGCCAATAGGTTATTCGATCCTGTGCATAGCTCACTACGCCGCTCATTACGGCAATAACACCGACACCTGCGACCGCAAGTCCGCCGAAGATATATCTGAGCTGCAAGCCACCTACGACCATCATTACCGCACCGATAAGGAATATCAGCACCGTTGCCGACAAATGAGGTTCAAGCACGACAAGCACGCAAACCAAGCCGACCGCAAGTCCCAAAAACAGAAATCCGAAGCGGAAGGTTTTCATTATCTTTTGATTTGCGGCGATCAGATGAGCAAGCAGGAGTATGACCGCGAATTTACCGAGCTCCGACGGCTGAAAGTTGATCGGACCGAACGAAAACCAACGCTTTACGCTCGTTCCCGATACCATCGGCGGAATTATAAGCATAATGCCGAGGAATATCACCATTGCAATATAAAACGGAACGGCAAATTTTCTTATAAAATGATAGTCGATTTTCGAAACCGAGAACATTATCACTAAGCCGAGCAGAGCAAAGCCGGCCTGCTTTTTTATAAAATAATAGTTGTCACCGTAATGCGTATTTGCAAAAACATAGCTTGCCGAAAACAGCATTACCAAGCCTATTGTCAAGATGATCAACAACAGAAAAAGAAAGGTAAGATCCATTTTGCCTTCTATGAAGAAATTCGAGAAAAATCCCGACTTGCTTTTCTTTAATTTTTCCGGCAATGCGATTCCTCCTTCGGATTTCAGAAGAACTTAACGGCGACAACGCAGATTGCACAGCCGATAAGCGTTATAAATGAAAATACTGCGACGATTTTAACTTCACTCCAACCGCTTTTTTCAAAGTGGTGGTGAATTGGGCTCATTTTAAACAGTCTTTTGCCGGTTCTCTTGAACCAAAAAACCTGTAAAACGACCGAAAGAGCCTCGATGAGGTAAATTATTCCGGCAAGCAAAAGATAAATCGGACGGTCGATCGCAAAAGCAAGTGCAACGACCATACCTCCGAGGAACATTGAACCGGTATCACCCATAAAGAGCTTTGCAGGGTGCCAGTTCCAAGTAAGGAAGCCGATCAAAGCACCTGCCAAGGCGGCGGAAATAATATTGGCACCGAGCATCTTCATAGCTCCTGCCATAAGCATAAACGCAACGGCGACCACCAAGGTAACACTTGATGCCAAGCCGTCGATACCGTCGGTGAGGTTTACGGCATTGGTAAAGCCGTAAATAAAGAAGAACGCAACAGGCCAAAATACAAGACCTATCCCACTGACAACAGAAACCTGACCGACAAAGGGTATCCAAGTTGTTTTAAGTCCCGCAAGCGCAAGGCTTATGAGATAGCCTGCCGTCGCAAGTGCCTGCAAAATCGTTTTTTGCATTGCGGTCAAGCCGAGATTGCGCTTTTTCACGACCTTAATATAGTCATCGATAAAGCCGATAAGTCCCATCGTTATGCCAAGTCCCAAGCCTGCAAACAGCTTTGTGAAGCTCAATTTCCGTCCGAGCTCGGAGGCAATATCACCGCCGAATGCATTACTGAGTCCAAAGCCCACCGCAACACCGAGTATCACTCCGACGGCTATGAGCACACCGCCCATAGTCGGAGTTCCCTGCTTTGACTTGTGCCACTGCGGACCCTCTTCACGTATAGTCTGTCCGAATTTCAGCCTTTTTAACAACGGTATTATGGGAATACCCAAAGCAAACGAAGCCAAAAACGCGATCAACGCCGAAATTGCCGGAATAAGTCCTGTCATTTTAATCACCAAATCCTTTCAAGACACGAATATGCATCGCATTGCCGGTTACCGTCGGTCACAGGCACCGACACCGAGTGTCTTTATCGCCCGGCTTTAACACAGCACCGAGCTTTATTAAATCATAGCTCCTTTAAGGCCTCGGCCACGATCTCACGCTCATCAAGATGAACCGTTCCGCTCTTTAATATCTGATAAGTTTCGTGACCCTTGCCTGCCAAAACAATTATATCACCTTTGCCTGCAATTTGCACGGCTTTTTTTATGGCCTCGGTACGGTTTTCGATGACCTCATAAGGAACACGGCAGTTTTTCATTCCCTCAAGAATGTCATTTATAATACTCATCGGCTCTTCGGTACGGGGATTATCGCTCGTAACGATAACATAATCGGCATTGTTTGCGGCGATAGCACCCATTTTCGGGCGTTTTGTACGGTCGCGGTCACCGCCGCAGCCGAACAGTACTATCAACCTGTTTT
The DNA here is from genome assembly GCA_964634675.1 of uncultured Eubacteriales bacterium. GTDB lineage: Bacteria > Bacillota > Clostridia > Oscillospirales > Acutalibacteraceae > UMGS172. The sequence continues at coordinate 11,381 of CAZWLH010000025.1, read as the reverse complement.
TCTCACACTCGGCAAAGGTTTTGAGAATGTTTTCAAGTCCGTCGGGCGTATGAGCATAGTCGATTATAACGGTAAAATCACGTCCCGTCGGCACAACCTCTGCTCTGCCCTTAACTCCGCTCATAATCGCAAAAGCTTCGGCCGTCTTTTCAAGAGGCATACCGAGCTGTTCGGCACAGGCGGCGGCGCATATAGCATTATAAGGGGTAAACTTTCCTCCGATAGCCGTCTTTATCCTGCATTTTCCTTTGGCACAGTTATAGTCGAACTCGGTGCCGTCAGGTCTCAAAACAATATTTTCCGCCACTGCGTCGGCATTGCCGTTTATCGAATATGTCACGACACGGCAGGGCAAGGAATCGCTCATTTCGCCGAAATACGGATCGTCAGAGTTCATAACGGCGGTTTTGCAGCGGTAAAAAAGCTTTTTCTTGGCCTTTAAATAATTATCCATCGTGATGTGATAATCAAGATGATCCTGCGTGAGGTTAGTGAACATCGCCGCCTCAAACTCTATACCGTAAATTCTGTCCTGATCGAGTGCGTGCGACGACACCTCCATAACACAGTATTCGCAGCCTGCCGCCACCATAAGAGAAAACATCGATTGCAGCTCATATGCGCTCGGCGTGGTATTTTTAGACGGCAAGGTCTCGCCGCATATCATATTCTGTATGGTTCCGACAAGTCCGACCTTTTTGCCGCACTGCTCGAGTATGGCCTTGAGCATATAAGACACCGAGGTCTTTCCGTTGGTTCCCGTAACACCTATTATCTTAAGCTTCTCGGCCGGATGTCCGAACCAGCCGGCACAAAGCTCTGCAAACTCACGTCTCGAATCCTCGACGAATATCTGATTGGGCAGACCGACATCCTTTTCGCAGACAATGACCGACGCTCCGTTTTCATAGGCGGATGAAGCGAATTTATGTCCGTCGACCGACGCTCCGTTTATGCAAACGAAGACACAGCCCTTTGTAACGTGACGTGAATCACAGGCAACACCCGTGATCTCGGTATCGGCGAATTTTCCCGACCTTTCCTTCATTATATCATAAAGCTTCATAATTATCTCCATTCTGCTTAATCGGTCGTCTCGGTACTGCGGAAATATACGGTAATTACCGTTCCGGCATCGACCTCGGTCTCGGCGGCAATACTCTGCTTGTACGCCACAACTCCCGAGCCCGACGAAGAGGTTCCCGAGAACACGACGTTAACATTCTTTCTCTTTGCCAATTCATTTACCGAGCTTACCGAAAGTCCGGTGAAATCGGGCACGGCCGTCTTTGTGATTTCGGCCGATTCCTCGGTATAAAGCATAACCACGCCGTCGCTGTATATCGACTCGGCGGCTGTCGGGAACTGCTTTATAACGGTTGTTCCCTCACCTATCACTTTATATGTCAGACCCTTTGCGGTCAGCGTATTTTTTGCGCTTTCAACACTTGCACCGGTGACCGACGGTATCTTGACAGCCATCTTTGCAAGCTCTTCTTCGGTATACTGCGGCTCATATCCCAAATAAGGCAGTATTTCCGAGAAGACCTGACCGCCGACGGGAGCGGCGATCGTACCGCCGTAGTAGGCATCGCCGTTAGGCTCATCGAGAATGACGAGCAAAGCGATCTCGGGATCGTCTATCGGAGCCACTCCGCAGAAAGAAGCGATATAGAACTTTTCACCTGTTTCAAGATTCTTTGCGACCTTCTGAGAGGTACCTGTCTTACCGCCGATACGGTAGCCGGGGACATATGCGTTTTTACCGCCGCCGCCGTCAACAACGGCTTCCATAACATTTCTGATAACCGCAGAGGTTTCGTTTGAAATAACCTGTCTCTTAACAACAGTCGATACCGACTTCACGATGTTGCCGTCGGCATCGGTGATCTCATTGACAACGTGAGGCTGAACAAGATAACCGCCGTTTACCGCAGCGGATATAGCCGTTATCATCTGAATGGGAGTTACATTGAAGGTTTGACCGAAAGATGACGAAGCAAGCTCGGTCAGACCCATTTTGCTTTCGGTATGGTATTTCGGGCTTGATTCACCGGGCAGGTCGATGCTGGTTTTCTGTCCGAGTCCGAAGGCTTCAAAATACTTTGAAAAGGTCGAAACTCCAAGCTGCTGTCCAAGGGTTATAAATACCGGGTTGCATGAATTTTGAACCGCTTGGGTAAAGGTCTCCGCACCGTGACCCGAAACCTTGTGGCAGTTGTATCTGCGGCCGGCTATAACGATATATCCGTTGCAGTTATAGTGATTTCCGAGTGAGGTAACACCCTCCTCGATAGCCATTGCGGCAGTCACGACCTTGAAAACCGAGCCCGGCTCATAGGTATCGGAAACCGTTTTGTTTCGCCACTGCCTGTTGCAAAGCTCGGTGTACTTAGCGGTCTTTTCGTCGCCCTCCAAGGCATCGATCGCCGATTGGTCGGCATCGGACAGTGTGAAGGGTGCATTGGGGTCAAAGTCGCCCTTGACCGCCATTGCTATTATTTCGCCGGTGTTAACGTTCATACAAAGGATAGCTCCGCGCTCGCTGACCTTGTTGTCGATTATCGCCTGCTCAAGATATTTTTCGCAAACGCTTTGCACATAAGAGTCGACCGAGGTTACAAGATTATTGCCGGGAGTTGCCTCGATCTCAACCTCATAGCTCAGCGGCATTCCGTTACCTGCGGCATCCTTCGCGGCAACAACACGGCCGGGAACACCCGTGAGCTGATCGTCGTACTGCTTTTCAAGACCCGAAAGGCCTTGATTATCGGTTCCGACAAAGCCGAGCAGAACCGATGCCAAGCTGTCATTCGGATAGTATCTCTTACTGCTTTCGTCAAGTCCGATATAGCTGTTGACATCATACTGACTGTCCGAAATATACTGTCTGATTTTATCGGCTTCGGGCTTTTCGACGTTGGTTTTCACCTTAACATAGCTTGAATTCTTTTCGGTATAGCCGATAACGGTTTGATAGTCGAGACCGAGTATCGCCGAAAGGTTGGTGGCAATTTCGGATTTTACGGCATTGAGCTTGGCTTCGTCCTTAATGCTTTTGAAGCCGTTCGGGGTCATATATACCGTCCAAACCTGAGCACTTGTGGCCAAAAGCTCACCGTTGCGGTCATAAATATTGCCGCGTTCGGCGCTGAGAACTGTGTCGTAAAGCTGCTGCTCTGCGGCTTTTTGCTGATAAAAATCGCTCTTCACCACCATAAGATACACAAGACGGCCGCCGATAAGTCCGATCATACAAAGCGTCATAACCGCCCACACAACTATTATGCGGATTATCATACTTTTGCTTGCGCCCTTAGCCATCAGTTTCACTCCTTTTAAAGCCGTCATTATGCCCGAACGAGAGCCGGACTGCTTCTGTCCGGCTCTCGCCGCTTTATGATCATTTATACATTATATTTACGATCAGTTGTTATTATTCGAAACCGCAGAAAGCTCCCCCTTCGAATTTTCGGCAGTATCGGTTCCGTTGGTCATTATATAGGTAACCTGATTTTTTTCGCACTTCTGCATACCGAGCTCGAGAGCGGCCTGCTCCAAATTGGAGACCGAGACCTTACGCTCCATTTCGACCGAAAGACGGACGATTTCGCTTTCATACTCGGTTATCTGCTTGTTGACACCGTTGATATCGCTCTTCATCGAGGATATTTCGGCACGCAGAAACAGGCTTGAGCAAACCGAAGCGACCACCATGGCCGAAACAACGAAATTTCTGACCAAGCGCACCTTGTTATGTGCATCGGCCGAGCTTCTTGCGCCCGTTTTGCCGTTTGCCGACGGATACTTGTGTATTTCCGCTTTTTTTCGCTCGGCAGGTGCGAATATATCATAATCATAAGCAAAGCTGTCATTGTAATATTTCAAATTATCCACTTACTCTAATGCTCCTTGAAGTTTATATTTTTTCGATCACCCTCAGCTTGGCACTGCGGCTTCTTGTATTTTCGAGTATTTCCGCATCGGTGGGTATTATCGGTTTTCTTGAGATAAGCTTGCCCCTCGGCTTTTTTCCGCAAACGCAAACGGGAAGCTCGGGAGGACAGGTACAGCCCTTGCAGAACGAGGCGAAAAGATTCTTCACAAGTCTGTCCTCAAGCGAGTGAAAGGTTATAACGCAAAGCCTTCCGCCGGGCTTCAGCATTTCGAAGGCAGAGGTTATTCCCACGGTTTCGGCCTCGAATTCACCGTTAACGGCTATGCGAATAGCCTGAAAGCTCTTTCTTGCGGGGTGACCGTCACGGCGTGCGGCAGCAGGCACCGAGGCGGCGATTATATCCGCAAGCCTCAGCGTGGTCGTAATCGGAGCCTTTTCACGCTCTTTCACTATATTGCAGGCTATTCGGTAGGCGAATTTTTCCTCACCGTAATCCCTTAAGATATCGGTTATCGCCTGTGTGTCTAAAGTATTTATCAAATCGGCCGCCGATGTGCCCGTTCTGCTCATTCTCATATCAAGCGGAGCATCGGCACGATAGGAAAATCCGCGGTCGCCGTTGTCAAGCTGCCACGACGAAACGCCGAGATCGAGCAGCACACCGTTGACCGATGAAACGCCAACGTTCTCCAAAACGGCTGCCATGTCGGCATAATTGGTCTGAATAACGCTTGCGGGGAGCCCTTGCAGTCGTTCGGTAGCCGTTTTAACGGCATCGGGGTCACGGTCAAGCGCATAAAGATGACCGTTTTTGAGCCTTTTGGCTATTTCCCGGGAATGACCGGCACCGCCTGCGGTACCGTCGACGTAAATTCCGTCGGGATCTATATTGAGATTTTCAAGCACTTCGTCAAGAAGCACCGATATATGTTTGAATTCCATAGCGATCAAAATCCGAGCTCTTCGGCCAAGGCGGCAACAGACTCGGTGGTTTCCTCCTCTTCCTCGGCACGGAAGGCGGCACCGTTCCAAATCTCAAGCTTCGAAGACATACCGATAACAGCCGCTTCGTCGGTGAGAGATGCATACTCACGCAACGGCTGAGGTATAAGAACACGTCCCTGTGCATCGCAGGACACCTTTTCGGCGCCCGAATACATAAAACGTATGAGCTTTCCGGCACGGCTGGCAGGAAGCGCTTTAAGCTTTTCGTCGATCTTTTCCCATTCGCTCATAGGATAAACGCAGATACAGCGGTTGTCGAAGCTGCGGCTGAGCATAAACTCATCGCCGAGCTCTTCACGGTACTTTGCAGGCACAAAGACACGGCCTTTTTTATCAACATTATGATAATGTTGTCCGAAAAACATATAGACCGCTCCTTCCTGCACCACTTTTGTGTTCGATTATGGTCCAAAGCACCACAATTCGCCATTAAAATTATTATATAAGGTAAGTTCCCAGATTGCAAGAGGTTTTTTTCGGAAAATATAACAATTTTTTAAAATTTGTGTTGTGCATTTTACCGAAGCACAAAATGTAGTGAAAAATAAAAAAGCATTTATAACAAAATTTTAAGCCACGGATTCAATCAAAGCATTAATAAACGGCACCTACAGAACGGTATGCGCGACTTTGCACCTTAAAACGCAAAAAAACGGCAGAAGGAACAATTCCTTCTGCCGAAATATTAAACATTAAATTTTCCTCGAGGTCAGCCATTCGACCGTACGTTCTACCGAGGTTTTTGAGTTACCCCAATCCTCCTCGCCGTTGTTGCGGTAGTCGAACATATCACCGAAACGCTTCAAATCGCCTGCAAGCTCGACCAAATGTACGGTCGCAAGCTTTTCGGTAACGGCCGCAAATTCACGGCGGCTGCTTTTTGAGATCACGCCCGAAGCCGCAGTCAGCATACGGCAGTGTTCCAAGCAAATAAACGGCTGCTCGGAATAAAGCCGTTTGAAATCCTTTTCCTTTTCCCATAAAAGGCAGATATTTTTAACAATAGCCTCGGTGTTGCGCTCGAGCTTTTCGCAGATGAAGCAGCTGCCGCTCTGTTTTAAAGACTTTTTGCTCGGAGCAGCCGTCACACCGTCCGAAGCTATCTGTGCCAGGTGGCTTTGGAGTATCAGTGCGATGGTCAGCTTTTTGCCCTTTTCGAGCATTTGACCGTAATGCAGACGGCAAAAGCCCTTTTTATTGGTTTCGATACGCACATCGGGTTCCATCATAGCGGCACCCGTAATATACGTCACTGCCCTTTCCTCAAGCATATCACGAAGTCGGCAAACAGGACAGCCGTCCTTCGGCTCAAAGACCTCACTTATCGGAATACTCGTAATGTCGTCGCGCATAAAAGTCCTCCGTTAAATATCGTTTTTAATGATATCCTCATAGGTCTCACGCCTGATAATGACCCTTGCGGCACCGTTTTTCACCATTACCGCCGCCGGGCGCGGTATACGGTTGTAGTTACTCGACATCGAATAGTTGTAAGCACCTGTCGTCAGCACCGCCATAATGTCACCCTTTTGCGGAGTCTGCATCGAAGCGTTTTCCTGTATCAAATCGCCGCTTTCACAGCACTTTCCGGCAACTGTTGCGACAAAATCCTTGGGTTCTGCGGCCTTATTTGCTATTTCTATATCATAATCCGAGCCGTAAAGCGCATATCTCGGATTATCGGTCATACCGCCGTCGATCGAGACATAGGTTCTGACATCCTTGATTTCCTTAACGTTTCCGACAGTATAAAGTGTAATACCCGCAGGAGCCGCAACGGAACGGCCGGGCTCGATGAATATTTTGGGTATCGGGAAATCAAGCTCCTCGGCCTTTTGCTTCAAAGCGGACGAAGCCTTTTGCATAAAGCTTTTGAACGGCAGTGCACCGTCGGACTCGATGTACTTAACGCCGAAGCCGCCGCCGAGATTAAGCTCGGGCAGGGTTATTCCGGTTCTTTTGCGGAAAGCGTCCATAAACTCTATCATAACACGTGCGGCGTCGCAGAACGGCTCGGTATCGAATATCTGTGAGCCGATATGGCAGTGAAAGCCCTTGAGACAGACATTTTCGCATTTGCTCGCCTTTACCGCCGCTTCCATAGCCTCGCCGTTTTCAAGCGCAAAGCCGAACTTCGAATCGATCTGACCCGTAAGTATATAGCTGTGCGTATGAGCATCAATGCCCGGCTTTATTCTCAGCATAATTCCGACTTTTTTACCCATACCGACGGCTATGCGGCAAAGCGACTCAAGCTCCGACATATTGTCGACCACGATATGACCGACGTCGGCCTTCACCGCATATTCGAGCTCGGCCTCGGTCTTGTTGTTGCCGTGGAAGAAAATATCTGCGGCATCGAGTCCTGCCGAAAGAGCGGTATAAAGCTCACCGCCCGAAACAACATCGGCTCCGAGTTCCTCGGAACGGATGATTCTGTACATTTCCTTGCAGGAAAAGGCCTTGCTCGCATAAAGTACCTTGCCGTTTCCGCCGTAAAATTCATCTATCGAAGACTTAAATTCGGCGCAGGTCTTTCTTATAAGTGTCTCATCATATGCATAAAGCGGCGTTCCGTATTCCTTGGCCAAAGCGACACAATCGGCACCGCCGACGGTCAGATGTCCCTCTCCGTTTATTCCCACACTTTCGCTGATCATAATTTCATCCCTTTTCGTTTATTTCATCAAGGAGACCGCGAACGGTGTCGCAGCCCTCACCGTTCTCAGCCGAAAACGGTATCATCGGAACATCGCCTATAAAGCTCATTTCGTGTTTGAGCATTTCCATATTTTTCTCGCGCTCGGTCTTCTTCAGCTTATCTGTCTTGGTCAGCATAACGACAAACGGAATTCCGCTGTCACACAAAAAATGCAGCATATCGATATCGTCCTTGGTCGGCTTATGGCGTGCATCAATAAGCTGAAAAACAAGATGAATATCACGCTCGTCGGCAAAATAGCCCTCCATAAGCTCGGCCCAGCGGCGGCGCTCATCGAACGACACCTTTGCAAAGCCATATCCCGGCAGATCGGCCAAGCGAATATTTTCGCAAAGAAAGAAGTTGACCGTTGCGGTCTTGCCCGGCTTGTTGCTCGTTCTGGCAAAGGCCTTTCGGTTGAATACCTTATTTATAAGCGACGATTTTCCGACGTTTGAATGACCCGAAAAGCAAACCTCGGGTCGGTCGGACGGTATAAGCTGCTTCGAAGTACCTGCCGACATTTCGAATTCTGCTTTGTTATAGTTCATTGTTCTCCTCCGTTATTGGTGGATCATCGGCTTTTCGGTCGGAGCCTGTGCTTCAACGGCGAAAAAGCCTTTGCTTTCCGTTGCTTTGACCGTGAGTGCGTTGACAAGCACCTCGGACAAAAGCTCATCCACGGTTTCAACCGCCGTGAACTCAACATTATCCCTGACTATCTTATCGACATTGTCAAGGTCGGGCAGATTTTCAACGGGAATAAATACCCTTTTGATACCGTTTCTGTAAGCGGCCATCGACTTTTCCTTAAGTCCGCCGATGGGCATAACACGGCCCCTTAAGGTCACCTCACCCGTCATTGCGATGTCACGGCGAACCGGATTGCCGGTCAAGGCCGACACTATCGCCGTAACCATGGTCACACCTGCCGACGGGCCGTCCTTAGGCACTGCCGCCTCGGGTGCGTGAATGTGAATGTCGAGCTTTTTGTAAAATTCCTTATCTATTCCGAGCGATTCGGCACGGCTTCTGACACAGGTCACCGCGGTATATGCCGATTCCTTCATAACGTCTCCGAGCGAGCCCGTAAGCTCGAGCTTGCCGCTTCCCGGCACACAAACGACCTCCATTTGGAGCATCTCTCCGCCGACGCTTGTCCACGCAAGACCGTTAACAAGTCCAATTTCATCCTTTTTTTGCAAAACATCCGGCTTGTATTTTTCGGTTCCGAGCATTTCCTTCAGCACCGAAGGAGTTACCTTAACACTGTCTTCACCCGAAACTATCCTTGCGGCGGCCTTGCGGCAAACCGTAGCCACCGTCCTGTCAAGTCGGCGAACGCCGGCCTCACGGGTATATGAGTCGATGAGCTTGTATATTGCCTCATCGGTGAATTTCAAGGTTTTCGAGGACAGTCCGACCGCCGATACTTCCTTTTTCACAAGGTGTTTTTTGGCAATTTGAAACTTTTCCTCACGCGTATAGCTGCCAAGCTCGATAAGCTCCATTCTGTCGAGCAGCGGTGCGGGAATGCTTCCGGCATCGTTGGCGGTGGTTATAAACAATACACGGCTCAAATCGAACGGCATATCTATATAGTGGTCGAAAAATGTCGAATTTTGCTCACTGTCGAGTATTTCGAGCATAGCCGACGAAGGGTCACCCTTATACGATGAACCGAGCTTGTCAATCTCGTCAAGCAAAATAACGGGATTAGCCGAGCCTGCACTCTTAACGGCATTGATTATTCTGCCGGGCATAGCGCCGATATAGGTCTTGCGGTGTCCCCTTATTTCGGATTCATCGCCGACGCCGCCCAAAGCAACACGTGCATATTTTCTGCCCATACATTCGGCCACCGACTTGACGATCGACGTTTTGCCGACACCCGGAGGTCCGACAAGACAGATTATCTGTCCCTTAACATCGGGGATAAGCGTGTGCACCGCCAACAGCTCGATTATGCGTTGCTTGACCTTTTCAAGTCCGTAATGCTCACGGTCAAGTATTTTCTTCGATTTCTCGAGGTTTATTTTAGCATCGGTATACACTCCCCACGGAAGTGACAGGCAGGTGTCCAAATATCCGAGCACCACCGTTGCCTCGTGTGAGCCGCTCGGCATTCTGGCATAGCGGTCGACCTCTTCTTTGAGCTGAGCTTTGACTTTGTCATCGGCCTTTAAGGCATCGATACGGCTGTAATACCGCTCACATTCGTCCTCACTGCCCGAGTTGCCGTAAAGCTCCTCGTTTATCACCTTTATCTGCTCACGAAGGTAATACTCCCTCTGATTGCGGTCGATATTGCCCTTGACCGACTCGTTTATCTTAAGGTCGATCTCGGTTATTTCCTTTTCGCGCTTAAGCAAGGTTATGACCAGCTTCAAGCGTTTTTTGGGGTCGGTCTGTTCCAAAATATACTGCTTGTCGTCATAGTCGACCGGCATATTATGGGTGATGTAATCGGCCAGGAAGCCTATATCCTCGGCCGCCACGACCGTCATAAGAATATCGGGCGGTATCTTGGGTGCAACACGTGCATATTCGTCAAAGGCCGACTTTGCACTTCTGAGCAGTGCTTCGTTATACACCGCTCTGCCCTTTATCGGAGCATCCTCCAACCGAACGATATTCGAATAAAGCGCAGGCTCCTCAACCGTCAGCTCTCTCAGCTCGGCACGGTAGCAGCCCTCGACCAAAACCCGAACACTGTCTCCTGCGGCACGTGCGATCTGGCGTATTTTCGCAACACAGCCGACCGAATAAAGGTCATCTCTCTTGGGATCGTCACTGGCAATATCACCCTGAGTGACCAAAAAAATCTGTCGGTCGCCTGCCATAGCGGCATTTAAAGCCTCTATAGATTTTTTTCTTATAACATCAAAATGCACCACGGTCTTGGGATATACGACTATCCCTCTTAAGGCAAGCGTGGGTATATTATATACTCTGTTTGGGGTATCGGGCATTTTTTTCATCCTTTAAAATAATATTTATGTGATTATACAATATTTTTCGGCAGTTTGCAACCTTTGAAGCAACTTTTGACTTTCAGAGCCGTCAAGTGCTTAAAAATGCGAATTTTTTATCTCTTTTTGTTCCATAAAACGACGCTTCCGCTTTCCAAAGTAGCCCGAAGATCGATAAGCCGCTGATTTTCGGAGCCTTTAAAACGGAGCGAAATGTTTTTAAGCTTTTCTATAAACTCGCCGTCGACCAAAACATCGATAAGCGACAAAAGCTCATAGGTAAATTCACAGCGTGCACGGCTTTCACTAAGCAGATCGGTCTCAAGCGTATATCCCGTGAAGCACCAAACCGTTTTTTGCGGGTATTCAGATTTCATACGCTTCAAAAACGGCAATAGCGCCGCCTGATTTTGAGGCTCCATCGGTTCACCGCCAAGCAAGGTTATTCCGTCAATATAATTCGGTGACAAAGCATCTAAAAGCTCGGTTTCGGTCTCCTCGCAAAAGGGCTTGCCGAAGCCGAAATCCCACGCCTCGCTGTTAAAACAGCCGGGACAGCGGTGGGTACAGCCCGACACAAACAGTGTAACACGCACACCTATACCGTTGGCGATATCGTTTTTGTTGATCTTAGCATAGTTCATCCCGTCACCCTCTGCAACATCCGAAGTTTCGAAAACACCTCGGTTTTAATTATACTACACATTTCGCCGCCAGACAAGAGCTAATTTGTAAACTTAAAAATGCCGCATGTAGATAAATCAATGATAGGTAACACTTTTCTCAAAAAAATAAGATGAAAGTA
>CAZWLH010000024.1:0-18974 GCA_964634675.1 uncultured Eubacteriales bacterium | reverse complement strand
TTTTTGAGGGGAAAAATTTAAACGCAGTACCTCCCCACAAAAGACACATCAACACCATTTTCCAGCGCTATGCCCTTTTCCCTCACCTCAACGTTTACGACAACGTTGCCTTCGGTCTTAAGGTCAAAAAAGTACCCAAGGCCGAAATACAGGAAAAGGTTTCCGAAATGCTTGAGCTTGTTAACCTCAAGGGTCTTGAAAAGCGCCGTATAGAGACGCTTTCGGGCGGTCAGCAGCAGCGTGTTGCCATCGCACGTGCGATAATAAACCACCCTAAGGTGCTTTTGCTCGACGAGCCCTTGTCTGCTCTCGATTTAAAGCTCCGCAAGGATATGCAGGTCGAGCTTAAGAACCTTCAGAAGCGCACGGGTATAACCTTTATATTCGTCACTCACGACCAGGAGGAAGCCCTTTCGATGTCCGATACGGTAATCGTTATGGATAAGGGCAAAATTCAGCAGATCGGCACTCCTGCCGATATTTACAACGAGCCGGAGAACGCGTTTGTGGCCGATTTTATCGGTGAGAGTAATATAATCGACGGCGTTATGAAGAAGGATTTTCTTGTCGAATTCGACAGGAAGCAGTTCACCTGTCTCGATTCCGGCTTTGCCGCCGATGAGGAGGTCGACGTTGTCATCCGTCCCGAGGACGTTGACATCGTTCCTCCGATACAGGGTATGCTCGAAGGTCAGGTCACCTCGGTCACCTTCCTCGGCGTACATTATGAAATAATAGTCGACATCAACGATTTCAAGTGGATGATTCAGACCACCGACTGTCACGAGGTCGGCGAAACCGTCGGTCTTTATATTGAGCCCGATGCCATCCACATTATGAAAAAATCGGAATATTCGGGTAAATTCGGCGATTACAGCTCTTACAGTGACGAGCTTGATGAGATGAATGAGGAAGCCGCAGAGGCGGCCGCCGCGGAGGAAGAGATCAATGAATAGATCCAAAAGCGGTCAGGTCTTGCTCAACGCTCCTTATTTGCTTTGGTCGGTGCTTTTTATTATAGTACCGCTTATATTTGTTGCCTATTATGCTTTCACGGGAGCCGACGGCGGATTCACCTTTTCTAATTTCAAGAGATTTTTCACAAGCGACACCTATATGACGGTGTTTTGGCGATCTATGGTATATGCGCTTTGGGCAACCGCGATTTCACTGCTTATCGCCTATCCCTTCGCTTACTGTATGACCAAGATCAATGTTTCGAGTCAGCGTATGCTGATGCTGCTTGTTATGCTTCCGATGCTTATGAATCTTGTTGTCAGAACCTATTCATGGCAGCAAATATTGGAGCGTAACGGCATTTTGAACAAGCTGCTTGAAGCGATAGGTCTTTCTCCGGTCACCTTTTTGGGAAATTCGGCCGTTATTGTATTCGGTATGGTCTATAACTATCTGCCGTTTATGATTCTCCCGATATATTCGAGTATTTCAAAGGTCGACCGTTCCCTGCTTGAGGCTTCAAGCGACCTCGGCTGTAACGCTTTCGGCACTGTTCGACGCGTAATTATGCCGATGAGTCTGCCCGGTGTTCTCAGCGGTATCACTATGGTCTTCGTACCTTGTGTCAGCACGTTCTATATTTCGCGTCAGTTCAGCGACGGAAATATCAAAATGATCGGTGACGTTATTGAGGATAAGTTTTATAAATCGAGCGTGCCCGACTATAACATCGGCGCAACCATTTCGCTTATTCTTATGGTCATCATTCTTGTCAGTCTTGCGATAGTCAACAGATTTTCGGATGATGATGACAGTGTCGGAAGCGGAGGTATTGTGATATGAAGCACGTTCGCAGAATTTTTATCGGGCTCATTTTACTTATCCTCTATGCACCGATACTTGTTATGATAGTTTTTTCGTTCAATTCGGCCAACAGTACCTCGATATTTGAGGGCTTTTCGCTTACGTGGTATGAAAATCTGTTCAAATACGGCGGAGATTTGTTGGGTGCACTCAGAAACACGCTCATTTTGGCCGTTTTATCCTCGGTGATCTCAACCGTGCTCGGCACTGTCGCCGCAGTCGGCATTATGAAAATGAAAAAACAGTGGATCAAAAGCTCTGTTATGTCGGTCACCAACATTCCGCTTATGAATCCCGAGGTCGTAACCGGTATTTCGATGATGCTGATGTTCGTATTTGTCGGCAAGCTTTTGGGGCTTTCGAGCTCGGTCAACTTTTTTACTATTTTGATAGCTCACATAACCTTCGGTCTTCCCTATGTAATACTTAATGTTCTTCCCCGTCTCAAGCAGGCCGACAAGCATTTAACCGAAGCCGCTATGGATCTCGGATGCACTCCGTTTCAGGCTTTTTTCAAGGCCGTGCTCCCCTCAATAACTCCGGGAATAATCGTCGGCTTTATAATGGCGTTTACAATGTCCCTTGACGATTTTGTCATCAGCTATTTCACCAACGGCACCTTCCAAACCTTGCCGTTGCTCATTTATTCAATGACGAGAAAGCCAATGAAGCCCGATGTTTATGCACTTGAAAGCATTATGTTCCTTATCATATTGGTGCTTATGATACTCCTTAACATCGTTCAAAGCGACGAGAAGAAAGGAGCGGTCAAGGCAAAATGAAAAAGAAGATATGTGTGCTGATCGCGGTTTTGCTTATCGCTTCCCTGTTCTTTATTTCAACCTTGGGTGTTTCGAATACCGAGCTTGAAAATATTGAGGCGGTATACTCCGACAAATATGCCGGCACCACTCTAAATGTTTTCAACTGGGGCGAATATATCTCGGACGGAAGCGAGGGTACTCTCGACGTTATCGGTGCTTTCGAAAAGCTCACCGGCATAAAGGTCAACTATACCACATACGAAAGCAACGAGGCGATGTATGCAAAAATCAAAAGCGGTTCGGTCGGATACGATGTTATAATTCCTTCGGATTATATGATTGCACGAATGAAAAATGAGAATATGCTTCGTGAGATCGACTATTCCAAACTTTCGAATTATAAGTATATCGACGAGCGCTACAAGGGTGCATACTATGACCCCGAAAACAGGTTCAGTGTTCCTTACAGTGTCGGTATGGTCGGTTTGATATATAACAAAAAAGTTGTGACCGAGCAGCCCGACAGTTGGGGAATAATGTGGGACGAGCGCTATAAAAACAACATCCTCACCTTTAACAATTCGAGGGATGCCTTTGCCATTGCACAGTTTTACCTCGGTATCGACATCAACACTACCGACAAGTCGGACTGGGATGCCGCCGCCGCAAAGCTTAAGGAGCAAAATCCCCTTTTGCAGGGTCGAGTTATGGATGAGGTCTTCAATAAAATGGAGGCCGGAAATGCCGCAATCGCCCCATACTATGCAGGTGACTATTTGACAATGGCCGATGTCAATCCCGATCTCGGCTTTGTCTATCCCAAGGAGGGCACCAACATCTTCGTTGATGCAGTATGTATTCCCTCGACCACTCAAAATTACGAAGCCGCTCTTATGTTTATAAACTTCCTTTTGGAGACCGAGGTAGCCACCGCAAACGCCAACTGCATTTGCTATGCGACACCTCATACAGGAGTGCTTGAAAGTGATGCTTATGATCTTCGCGGCAACGAATACCTTTATCCCGAAAATCAGGATGCTATAAAAACCGAGTATTATTACGATCTTGACAGCGAAACAAGAGCTTATTTCGAAAAGCTTTGGGAACAGGTAATTATCAATTAAAAAAGTACCCGAGTTCGGTTGATTCCGTTCTCGGGTACTTTGCTTTAGCTTTAAATTTTCGCCTTTATTGCTTTGTTGATCCTTTCACGCAGATTCAAAATATATTCCGCATCCTTGGGATACTCGGAAAGAGTTAAAGGAGTATCAAGTCCCTCATCGATAAGACCCAAAACATAATCGCGGCCGTAAAGCTTTTCGGCAAGCTGCAAGGCACGGATATCCTGAAATGCATCACGCATCTGCATAAGTCTTATGGATGCCTCGGGCACACCGTGCTTACCTGGATAAACAAGATAAGCATCGCCCGATGCGGCAAAATAATCGCCTGTTGTATCGGCATAAGGATTAACGGTATTATAAGAATGCTGACAGTTGTAATAGTTAAAGCCCCAATGCAAGAAGCCCTTTATATTGAACTTATACATCTGAATACCGAGTATACGTGTTCTTGCCGAAGGCATTGAGATAAAGCGGTTGGTAAATGTGGTGACGGGGCAGCAGCAATAGTAGATCCAAGCCTTATCAGCACCTGCATCGATGAACGACTGCATAGCCGAAGCGATAACGACCGGAGTATCGAGTATACCCTTTTGGAAAACTTCAACGTGGCTTACGGCATCGATTATCGTATAGCCCTGCAAATGCTTCTTGATGTTGTCGGCAGTGGCACTGTAATGCTCAAACTGCTCGAGATTCGGCTCATCGGAAACGTGATAGAAGGCCTGCTTGTCAACGCCTCTCAGCTTGAGATGAGCGATAATCGCCGGAATAAAGGCATCGAGGAAATCGGTGTATTCCTTGCTCAAAGAGTCGGTATCCCAACCGAAAATTCTTTTTTCGACACCGTCAACCGCAGCAACGATCTTCGGAGCGGCGTTAGCGCCCCACTGAGTATAAAACGGAGGAATTTCGAAATTCTTAATGCCGATTCTGTGACACATATCAATCCAACGGTCAAGCTTTGAAAAATCAAATGAATATGCACCGTTTTCAAGTGTAATTCCGACAAGCTGAGTGGTTGTACGTTCACCGCCGATATATGTATCAAGTGCGGGAGTGATGACCGGTGTCAAAATGGTATTCATACCGTTTTCATATGCGGCACGTGCAAAGTTTTCAATGTACTCCCAATGCTTTTCGGAAAATACCTCAACCTCATAATAATCGGCGATACAGTCGGTGTAGAACCATTCGGTATGAGGAATATCGCACTCGGGAAGCATAGCCTCGACAACCGATATATCAAGCTCAGCGGTTGCGAGCACTTCGTCCTTATCCGATTTAATAAGCGTGAATTTTGTGCTGTAATCGCCCGGTTCAAAATTCTCGGGCAGATTGACGTCAAGCCACAGAGTACGCAGATTGTTGCCGGGAACCGAAACTCTGCCGTGGTAGCTGAGCTCGGTTATAAGGTCGGGATAAAGTCCAGGAACGGTTCTCAAATAATTGTCATCGTATCTCTTGCCTGCCGTCGGCTTTGCATTGGGAACGCAAAGAATCTGCTTGACCGAAATAAAGTCACGAAGTGCGCCTTCTATTTTAAGCGTTGCCAAATAATTTTCAACGTTATCATCGGTTTCTTTTATGCAGATTTGGAGAGAAAGCTTCTCATTTTTGAACATTGAAATATGCTCAAGAGTTGGAAATTTTTCTATGGAGTCATCATAAAAGCACTTTTCAAGTGAGCTGACGACCTTTAATTTTAATGTTTCACTCATAAATATTACCGCCTTTCTAATGCTATTATAACCTTATACATTCAAAGTGGCAATAGCAATTTTGATAATAGATTAGTAATTTAGTAAATTATTGCAAATTCTTTATTTAGCGAAAAATCCATAAAATCACAATTACATCTATTGAAAATTTGTGCGGCTTATGATATGCTGATAAAAAAGGAGTTGATCATTATGAAAGCAATTCAGTATATTACAACTGCGGCTCAGGATTTTAATCCGTATGAGCTGAAACCCGCAGTCAAAGCAGGCGGCATCAGCACCGTAACCGTCGGCAAGACACCGATAAAAAGCGATAATCTCGGCTTCGGTGTTGCGATAACCGGATCGTCGTGCTACAATCTTTCCAAAATGGAGCCTGCCGAGCGCACCGAATTTTTGAAAAGCATATACGGTCGTGACGGTCTTAATTTGAGCGTTGCACGTCTCAGCATCGGCTCAAGTGACTATTCCGCCGAGGTCTATACCTATGACGATGTTGAGGGTGACACCTCACTTAAGCATTTTTCCGTTGAACGTGATAAGGAATACATAATTCCCATGATCAAGGAAATTTTGGCAATAAGACCCGACCTTTATATTTTCGCCTCTCCTTGGAGTCCTCCGGGTTGGATGAAGACCGGCGGTTCTATGTACGGCGGATATATGCGTGAGCAATACATAGATTGCTATGCCGATTATATTGTCAAATACATCAAGGCGTATGCCGCCGAGGGTATCAGCATCAGTGCCATAACTCCGCAAAATGAAGCCGATACCGATCAGGTCGGAAAATCCACCGCCTGTATTTGGCATCCCGATCTTGAAGCTGAATTTGTAAAGCTGCTTCGCAAAAAGTTCGATGAAAACGGCCTTAAAACCGAAATTTGGATGTTTGACCACAATTTCAGTGCCGCCGAAATGCGTGTCGATTGGTCGCTTGAAAATGTTGACGGCTTAAAGGAAGCTGCCGACGGTGTTGCCTTCCATTATTATGACGGCAATATCGAGCAGACCGCCTTCTTGCTCGAAAAGTATCCCAAGCTTAAGCTCCACTTTACCGAGGGCGGCCCGAGACTTTATGACAACTATGCTACCGACTGGTGCAAATGGAGCATTATGATGTCGAAGGTACTTCGCTACGGTTACAGCTCTTTCACAGGCTGGAACCTTATGCTTGATGAGACCGGCGGTCCCAACATCGGTCCCTTCTTCTGCGGCGGACTTGTTACAAGAGACCGCAACGAAAATGTATTGAAATACAGCGGTCAGTATAAGGCACTCAAGCATTTTGCGAGCGTTTATGAAAAGGATGACGAGATATTCCCCATTGACATCGGCTTTGCCGCCAACAGCGGTTCGATGTTCGGATATCCCAATTTGGGACAGCCTATTGAGGGTGTTATGAGAAAATCGAAGGACGGAAAACAGATTTTGACACTCATAAATCCTAACAAGGCTAAGCGTCAGGCTCAAATCGATCTCGGCGGTACTTGGTGGTATATCGAGCTTCTTCCCGACTCGGTATCGACCGTTATTTTCGAATAAGCATCAAAAAAAGACTGCGAGCACATTCGCAGTCTTTTAGTTTTATTTATCGGTGTTTTCTTTTGCCGAACAGCAAATATACGATAAAATACAACAGCGCACCCAAAACACCCGAGATAATATCCCCCATAGTATTGGTATTTGAACCCTGCATATTTGCGTTTATCAGTTGGTCGGCAGTAAATTCGTATATCTCCCAAAAGGCGGCACAGGAACAGGAAAAGATAGATGCAAACAGCACTTTTATAAGCTTATCGTCGGGTAATTTTCGCTTTTTGAAAATGAAGTTTATTACAATATATCCGACATATGCCATTAAAATACCGCTCAAAAAGTGGACAAATCGGTCGTAAAACGGTATATGACGGTATAAATTAACACATGAGCCAAGTGAGGCGGCGAAAAACACGAAGGAAAGTGCCGAACCGTAAACCTTAATCGGAAACGGCAATGCCAATACACCGACGATAACGACCGCCGCAAAGGAACCGATCACTTTAAGAGGGGTGGTTTCGATATTAAAAATCACTACCGACAAAAGACACAATGCGTTTATTAAAAGTGCCGCAAAAAATAAAATCAGCTTTTGATTTAGACATTTCACCTTCGGCATATCAAGGCTCGCTTTCGTGAAGCACAACACCCGAGGACTCAAGCTTCAGTTGCAGTGCGTTTATATCAATTTTCGAAAAATCGTCGGTCATCGAAGCTGCTGTTCCTGCGGCCTGACCCGTAACGGCACAACAGGGAATCACACGCATTATATCCCACATACTGTCAGTGACCGAGGTGCAGCGTCCGGCACAAATGAGGTTTTTGAGCTTGGAGGAATATAGCGTGCGGAACGGTACCTCATAAACAGGGCCTCTTTTTCGCCAATCGGAAACAAGCCCTACCGAATCATCAAAATACTTATGCATCTCGGTATCGTGAAGCGTATATTCACCGCTGATACGCCTTGTCATACGTATCTGAGGGATCGTCGCAAGCATGGTCGGAGCAAGTGTCGGATCGGAAACACGCTTCTTTAAAATGTCATTTAACGTCGATTTGTGTGACAGTATCGTCTGCTGAGAAAGCTCTTCTCCGTCAAGTCCGCTAAAGCGCCTGTTGACCAAGGTTTCGACGGTATTCAACTCGTTTTTTTGATCGTCCGGAATATCACAAAAGCCCAATGTATTTAAGCGGTATCCGCCCTTACCGAGCGAATAATACCAAGCGGCAAGGACATTTCCCTGCTTGAAATTTTCGGTCGGAGCCTCTGCGAAATGAGCTATATCGCAGTCGCCCGTTGCATCGACAATGGTATTTGCGGCTATTCCCTTCCGTCCCGATTTGTTCTCAACAATAACAGCATCAATTTTACAATCGTTTTTGTACACCGATACGGCAACGGTGCCGTAAAGAATCTCAACGTTCTCATTCAGCAGTAGCTGTTCGACAAGAAGTGCAAAGGTATTCGGGTTGTACTGTACCTCAAAGCGCTTGTCCTTCTCGGTTCGCTTTGATATATCATCGGACAAAAGCCAATTATCGGGATATTTGTCCTCATACCCCATTGATATTGAAAGACGGAAAAGCTCCTCAACAATTCCGAAGGACACCTGATGTCCGAATCCGTCACAGAGCGGCAGATATATCGTAACTATGCCTGCGGTGCCGAGTCCGCCGAGAATATACTCCTTTTCGAGCAGAATGACGTGCTTGCCCTGTCTTGCCGCCGCAAGTGCCGCAGAAATACCGGCAAAGCCGCCGCCGCAGACGAGAACGTCGCACGACTTCACAACTTCGGTTTCGAGCTGTTCTTTAATAATCATTTTTATCACCTTTACAAATTTGGAACATAAAAGACGGATAAATATATGAAAATTAAAAATCCCGTTTAATTAAAAACGGGATTTTTGGCAGGGGTAGAAGGATTCGAACCCTCGGCACGCGGTTTTGGAGACCGCTGCTCTACCAACTGAGCTATGCCCCTATCAATATGTAAACGTAAAACGTAATTTATGATGTGGTGGGCCTTCAGGGGTTCGAACCCGGGACCTACCGGTTATGAGCCGGTTGCTCTAACCAACTGAGCTAAAGGCCCACATCAGAGTACTTAACTATTATAGCACAAAACTTTTATTTGTCAACTGTTATTTTTGTTTTAATGGTTTTTTTTTGGAAATATTTATCTTTTCAGATAACCTGCAAAGATAAATCAAGAGCAGAAGCCGTTACCTCTGCTCTTGATAATTCCCGATTTATCACATAACGTCTATACCGTTTTTAACGGCATCGAAATCCTCTTCGATTTCTTTAGAAGGACGCTTTGTGAGCAAGGATACAACGATTATCAAAACCGATGAGAAAATGAACGCGGGCAAAAGCTCATAGATGGCGAATACGCCGCCGAGCTTGCTGATAAGGAGCTTCCATATAAATACCATAGCCGCACCGCCGACCATACCGGCAACGGCACCGGCACGAGTGGTTCTCTTCCAGAAGAGCGAGAACAGTACAAGCGGTCCGAAGGTCGCGCCGAAGCCTGCCCAAGCGAAGGAAACGATCGTGAATATGACACTGTTATCATCAAAAGCGATTATCATGGCGATTATCGCAATTACAAGAAGCGTTATTCTCGATACCAACATAACCTGCTTGTCGGTGGCATTTTTCTTGATGACACCCTGATAGATATTTTTGGAAAGCGCCGAGGCTGCGATAAGCAGATAAGAGTCGGAAGAGCTTATGGTAGCGGCAAGGATACCGGCCATTACGAAGCCTGCGAGTATCGGAGGCAAGGACGAACGTGCGAGTGTGATGAAAATGTTCTCGGCAGAGGATTTTGTAAGGTGCTCGACCGGGAAAATCTGACGTCCGACAATTCCGATAAAGACGGCAACCGTGAGCGAAATAAGTACCCATATCATAGCAATTCTTCTTGAACGCTTAAGCTCATCCTCCTTGCGGATAGCCATAAAGCGAAGAAGCACCTGAGGCATACCGAAGTAGCCGAGACCCCAAGCAAGCATTGAGAATACCGACAATGCTCCGTAGTCGGAGGCCGCACCCCACTGAGGTGCACCGTTCGCTACAACCTGAGTAACACCGTCGGCCTCAAGCTCGGGTGTTGCAAGTCCGAAGAACTCAAGGAAGCCGGGAATTTCACGGGCGTTATCGATAACAGCTCCGAAGCCGCCTGCTTTTACAACACCGATGGTCACGATGATGGCAAGTGCAACTATCATAACGACCGACTGCATAAAGTCAGAAACGCTTTCGGCAAGGAAACCGCCCAAAATGGTATAAAGCAAAACAAAAGCGGCACCGACAAACATCATTGCCTTATAGTTAAGGCCGAAAAGCTCATGGAAGAGCTTGCCGCAGGTAACAAAACAGCTTGCGGCATAAACCGTGAAGAACACAAGGATAAAGAGTGCCGACAGGGTCATAATGACCTTTTTATTCTCACGGAAACGGTTTGAGAAAAAGTCAGGCAGGGTTATTGCGTTGTTTGCCCTTATGCTGTAACGGCGAAGCCTTTTCGAAACTATGAGCCAATTGAGATATGTGCCAACGGCAAGACCAATCGCAGTCCAAGCCGCCTCGGCAAGTCCGCACCAATAAGCGACACCGGGCAGACCCATAAGCAACCAACCGCTCATATCCGAGGCTTCGGCACTCATTGCGGTGACCCACGGTCCCAAGGAGCGGCCGCCGAGGAAATAATCCTCTGAGCTTTTGTTGGCTCTTCTTGCATACAAAACACCAATACCGATAACGATGGCCATATAAATTACCATCGAAATAAGTATCTTAACAGTTGAACTGTCCATACTATCCCTCCAAATCAAACTTTTAACATAATACCACACTTTTAACAAGAACGCAATACAGAACGCAGTCTATATTTAAATTTTATTTTCGGTAAAAAAGCTTGATTTTAAAGGCTTTTTAGGCAAAACCGAATTTAAACCGTAAAAAGAACCGAAGACATAAAAGCTTCGGTTCCGAATACACATATTCGTTTTTTGATTTTCGACTGCAATATCACTTCAAAGTATCGGTGTCTATCGCATAAAAGTAGAAATCACCGTTTTTTGACACCGCAACAACCAAATATTTTCCGCCGACATACCAATTGCCGGTTTTATTGCTCTCACCGCAAAGATCTTCAAATGAAATGAATTTATCGGTGATACTGTCATAAATGCGAGGTATCAGCTTTTTTTCGGTGCCGCCTTCCCTAAACGATGCACAGATAAATCTTCCGTCGGAGCAAGGTCTTTCGATAGTGGCGGCAGTGGCCTTTGAAACTACCAGTGGAATCGCTTTTCCGTCGCGGAAAGCAAGCATACTGTAACCGTCGACGATATTTAAGTGCTTATTTTCCGGTTGTTCCGGCAATACATATTTCTGACCGTTCAGCACGGCATCGTGACGGTATTTATTGAGCGTGTTGACAACGGTCGAAAGCTTGCCCGACGACTTTAAATTATAACCCATATCGGCCGATACTTTAAAAATATATCTGTTTTCGGCTCTCGAATAGAGACACGAATCAAAATCGTCACCGCCTTTACCAATCAGGCAACATCTCCGGCATATTCGGTAACGTTTCTTGCATCGGTTGCAAGGCAGGTCAGCTTACCGTCGGGTACGGAATACTCAAACACTTTATAAATCGGGTCGCCATTCTCATAATATCCCGTTATATCGTGGAAGAACACCGAATCGCCGAGTAAAAGCACAGTGCCGTCGGTCCACCAGGAAATATTGCTTCTTCCGCTTTCACTATCTGCCGTAAAGCGATAGATTTCCTTGGTCTCACCTGTTTTCTTGTCGTATATGTTCAAAGCATTTCTGCTCCAATTGCAGTTTTCCTCCGACTCCCATACGACATATTTTTCGTTTGCAACGTAGATGATTCCGTTGTGGTAAAGGTCGGTGCGGATTATCTCACGCCATTCACCGCTTTTTATATCATATTCCCACATAACGGCGTTGTCGGTACTGACAGCGGGACGTCCGTTCATTTCGCCGGCGGTACTGTTTTCCTGTGAAAAATAAGCCTTTCCGTCGGACGATATTGTCGAAAATGTACCTTTTTCGTTGCCGCCTATATCTATCACCGAAGCGTTCGGAAACTGCACTTTATAATCGATGGTTTCCTTATAATAAACGTATATTCCGTCTTCCGAAACGGGAGTTACACCTTCAAAAGCATCGGTTGAAACCGTTATTTCGGCATTTTGGTAAATCGCAGTGTCTTTTTTCGAGTCACCGCAGGAGCAAAAGTAAAGCAACACCGATAGAATAAGAACCACGGCCGATATTTTTTTGACAGTTTCAAGCATATGATAACACCTCTTTCATAAAAAAACGTGTCTTCTCTACGATTACATTATATCAAAGAAAAAACTTAATGTATATTGACTATTGCAGCAAGGTTTAGTCGGGCTGATTGTATATAAAAGAGAATTTTTCTCAAATCTCTTGTAAATCGTTTTGAAATGCGGTATAATTAAATTAGTTGAATCGATGAAATGATTCAAAATTGTTTTATTGCTTAGAAAGGATCACAGTTTATGACTAAAATCGACATATTTTCAGGATTTTTGGGTGCCGGTAAAACTACCCTTATAAAAAAGCTCATCGCCGAAGCATATAAGGGCGAAAAGCTTGTTCTCATCGAAAACGAATTCGGCGAGATCGGCATTGACGGCGGATTTTTAAAGGAAGCCGGCATTGAGATAACCGAAATGAACTCGGGCTGTATTTGCTGCAGTCTTGTCGGTGATTTCGGTGAAGCACTCAAGCAGGTGCTTGATAAATACGCACCCGACCGCATACTTATCGAGCCCTCGGGTGTCGGCAAGCTCAGCGATGTTATTCGTGCCGTTCGAAATATAGGCTCGAATGAGATAGTGCTCAACGGCTTTACCACCGTTGCCGATGCCAACAAGTGCCGTATGTATATGAAGAACTTCGGCGAATTTTATAACGATCAGATCGAGCACGCAAGCTCTATCATCCTCAGCCATACCGACAATATTTCCGAGGAAAAGCTTGCAAAGTGTGTTGAGCTTTTGCGTGAGCACAACGCCGATGCAACTATCATCACAACTCCGTGGAGCGAAATCGACGGCACTGCGATTTTGGAGGCAATGGAGCAGAAGAATACTCTCAATATCGAGCTTGAAAAGTTAGCTCACGAGGCCGCACATCATCACGAGCATTCATATGATGAGGACGGAAACTGCTGCTGCGGACATCATTCCGAAGAACACGAGCACGGACATCATCACCACGACCACGATGAGTGTGACTGCCATGAGCACGAGCATGAGCATCATCACCATGACCATGATGGTTGCTGCTGCGGACACGAGCACGGACATCACCACGCTGATGAGGTATTCACAAGCTTCGGAAAAGAGACCATCAACAAGTATTCCGTTGAAGAAATCAAGTCGGCACTCGAGCAGTTGGATGACGACAAGACCTACGGTATGATACTCCGTGCAAAGGGCATTGTTGCCGGAAGCGACGGCAAGTGGATACACTTTGACTATGTTCCCGGTGAACCCGACGTACGTATGGGCTCTGCCGATATCATCGGCCGTCTTTGCGTTATCGGCGCAAACATCAATGAAGATGCCTTGAGCAAGCTTTTCAGAATTTAACGAGGTGTTTTTATGGAAATTCCCGTATATCTGTTCACAGGCTTTTTAGAGTCGGGCAAGACCAAATTCATTCAGGAAACTCTTGAGGACGAACGCTTTAACGCCGGTGAAAAAACACTGCTTATAGTCTGTGAGGAGGGCGAAGAGGAGTATGATCCTTCCCTTTTCTCGGGCAAAAATGTTTACATCAGAACTGTCGACTCGGTCGATGAGCTGAGCACCGAGCAGTTGACCGCCTGGCTTCGTGAGACCCGTTCGGAGCGTGTTATTATCGAATATAATGGTATGTGGAACCTGGACGAGCTATATAATGTAATGCCCGATAAGTGGTCGGTATATCAGGAGATGTTTTTCGCCGACTCCACGACCTTTATGAGCTATAACACAAATATGAGAAGCCTTGTTGTCGATAAGCTCAAATCGGCAGAGCTTGTCATTTTCAACCGTTACGACGATTCCGTCGACAAGCTTCCGCTTCACAAAACGGTCAGAGCCATATCCCGACGCTGTGCGATTGTTTATGAGCACACCGACGGAAGCACCGAGGAGGACAATATCGAGGATGAGCTGCCGTTCGACATTAACTCCGAGATAATTGAGATCGCGGACACCGATTATGCAGTTTGGTACCGTGACCTTATGGAGGAAGCCGAGAAATATAACGGCAAGACCGTTAAGTTTAAGGCGGTCATTGCAAAGGATAAAAAAATCCCCGCAGATACCTTTATTGCCGGACGTCATGTTATGACCTGCTGTGCCGACGATATTCAGTACGCGGGACTTGTTGCGGTCACACCTTCGAAGTGCGATACCCTCAAAACAGGCGATTGGCTTATGGTCACTGCGACCGTTTCTCTTGAAAAGCACAAGGCTTACCGAGGCGTCGGCCCTGTTCTAAAGGTCAGGGGATACGCCGTCACAAGCGAACCCGATGAAAAGGTAGTAAGCTTCTGAATCACTTCCCTTTTTGCTTTATTTTTGTAAAGCAAGAAGGGACTTTTTTTGTTTTGTTCCTAAATGTAATTTGAACAAAATTTCAAAATATGAATAAATTTCGTTCATAATTGAATAAATTCGCTCTTTTTGTGTTTACAATGTTAAACGAGTTATGCTATAACATCCGTGTTACAAGTTGTTTGACTGTAACTTTACCTTAAGGAGTGTCTTTGTATGGAACAAAAATTTATTCTATCGTGTGAATCGACCGTTGATCTTCCCTACTCCTATGTTGCGAGCAGAAATATTCCGGTCATATTTTACACCTATACCGTTGATGGGGTCGACTATGTCGACGATATGCTCCGTGACCCCGAAGCGCTGCCCAAATTTTATAAAATGCTTGAGGACGGAAAACTGCCGACTACAACTCAGCTCAACCGCTTCAAATATACGGAATATTTTGAAGAGCATTTAAAAAAAGGCGATCTTCTTCATATAACTCTCGGCACCGGTATGACAAAATCTTATCAAAATGCCGCTGCCGCCGCAGAGGAGCTTAAGGAAAAGTACCCCGACCGCAGGATAATCGTTGTCGATTCGCTTTGCAGCTCATCCGGCTACGGTATGCTGGTCGACTGTGCCGCCGATATGCGTGACCGCGGCTGTGATATGGAGCAAATCGAGAAATGGATACTCGAAAACCGCAACAAAGTGCATCATCAGTTTTATTTCACCGAGCTTAAGCACTATCGCAGAAGCGGAAGAATGTCGGGTGCGACGGCTATGGTCGCAACAATACTCGGCATCTGCCCTATTATGCACCTCAACGACAAGGGCAGTATTATTGCTTACGGTAAGGTCAGAGGCAGGCAAAACGCACTCAAAACCACCGTTCACACTATGGAAGCCAAAGCGATCGGCGGCAAGGACTATGACGGAAAGTGCTTCATATGCCATTCAAACTGCTATGACGAAGCGGTCAAGGCAAAGCAAGCCGTGCTCGAACGCTTTAAAAATCTCAATGACATTATGATCTGTGATATCGGGACAAGCATTGCATCTCATTGCGGACCCGGCACCGTAGCAGTATTCTTCTTCGGTGATGAAAGAACACCTGAATAAACACCGAGACTCTCAAGCGGAAATTAAACGCTCGAGGGTCTTTTTTGCGGCTGTTAGTCTTTCTTTTTGGAAAAAACCTTATTTATAAGTGCGGTAGCTATAATGATTATCGCAATTATAACGAATATAACTATCATTCCCTTGCCCATATAAGAGAGCATCTCAAGTGCCTCTTTCGGGTGCCAAGCAAAGTTAGCCGACAGAAAATTCAAAAACTTCAGCATTTTAATAACCTCCAATAAATCAGGTGTTCTTAATAATCACCTGTTCGATAACATCGGCTGCGTGCTCGCAAAGATCACAGCACTCCTCCATAGATTCATAAACAGCCTTGCCTCCGATAAGAGCCTTGAAGTCGGACGATGATGCAAAAAGCTCTTTTACGGCCTCGGTATAAATCTCGTCGGCCTCGCCCTCGATATCGTTAACCTTAACAAGCTTTGTGCGCAAGGCTTCGGGCTTTTTAAAGTTTTTAAGCTCACCGGTAGCCTCACACATAGCGGCAACGCATTTATTGAGAAGATGTGACAGCTCTGAGACCTTTTCGGGAAGCTTGCTTATTCCGTACATATAAATATCGAGAATTACCTCATCTATAGCATCGGTAATATCGTCGATAATCTGAACAAGGCGGAGAATATCCTCCTGATCGATAGGTGTGATAAACTCGGTCGAAAGACGGTTGAGAATATCATGATGAACACCGTCGGCACTGTGCTCGAGCTCGTGCATTTTTTCACGGTATTCGGTGACCTTGCCGTAATCGAAGCTATTGAATATCTCCTCTAAAAGGGTCGATGCCTTAAGGCAGTACGAGGACTGCTCTTTGATAAGTTCAAAATAATTGTTATTCTTTTTAGCCATAAATTTCACCTCACGCAAATATCATCAAAAACAGTTTAGCCATTCCGAAGCCCAAAAGTCCGCAACCCGGGAATGTAAAGACCCAAGTTAAAACAAGCTCTTTTACAACGCTCCAATTGACGTTGCTGAGTCTTCTTGCGGCACCGACGCCCATAATAGCGGTGGTTTTTGTGTGGGTTGTACTGACGGGAACGCCGGTAAGCGAAGAAAGTATAAGACACAAGGTTGCCGAGAAATCGGCCGCAAAGCCCTGATAAGGCTTAAGCTTTACCATATCCATACCCACCGACTTGATTATTCTGTAGCCGCCGATCGAGGTACCGAGTCCCATAACGGCCGAGCAAAGCACCATAAGCCATATCGGGACAACAAAGCTTTCGGCTCCCGCCTGCCCGTCGGCGTATGCCGCGCCGAGCAGGAATATAGCCATAAATTTTTGACCATCCTGTGCGCCGTGCATAAATGCCATTGCCGCACCGCCGGCAACCTGTGCGCCCGAGAAAAATCTTTCGGACTTCAAGCGGGTTTTATTTTTGAACAACAGTACAGTAAGCTTTGATGAAGCGAAGCCGAGCACAAAGCCCAAAACGGTTGAAAGGAAGATACCGTAAATTACCTTTATCCATTCGGCACCGTTTATACCCTTAAAACTGTTTTGAATGGCAACTGCGGCACCCGAAATACCTGCTATGAGCGCATGACTCTCACTTGTGGGGATACCGAAGTACCAAGCAGCGGTTGCCCAAATAACGATCGCCGCCATTGCCGCACACAAGGCGATGAGCGCCAAGTGCGAGTCACTGCCGAAATCAACCATATTGTATATTGTAAATGCGACCGAGGCATTTACCGTAGTCATAACAAGGACACCGAGGAAATTGAATATCGCCGCCATAATAATGGCTTTACGCACACCTATTGCCCTTGTCGAAACACAGGTGGCAATAGCGTTTGGTGCATCGGTCCAACCGTTGACCAGGATTACGCCCAAGGTCAAAACGGTCGATACCATAAGCATAGGACTGCCGGATAATTGGTTTATAAAATCAATTAAGCTCATCTATATACTCCGATGTGGTTATCCGAAGAAACTAAGAATTATACCGCCGGCGATAACCGAGGCGATCTGACCGGAAACGTTAACTGCGGTCGAGTGCATAAGAAGGAAGTTCTGCGGATCCTCTTTGAGTCCCATTTTGTGGACGATTCTTCCCGACATCGGGAAAGCGGAAATACCTGCCGCACCGATCATCGGATTGACCTTATTCTTCAAGAAGAGGTTGAGGAACTTTGCAAACAAAACTCCGCCCGCGGTGTCAACTACAAAGGCTATAAGACCGAGACCCAAAATCAAAAGCGTGTCGACCTTCAAGAATTGTTCGGCGGTCATATTGAAGGCAACCGAAATTCCGAGAAGAATTGTAACAAGGTTGGCCAAAACCTTCTGTGCCGTTTCGGACAGAGAATCAAGTACACCGCACTCACGGATAAGATTGCCGAACATAAGGAAGCCGATAAGCGCCGTGGCCTGGGGAATAATGGCCGATGCAACTGCGGTAATGATGATCGGGAACATTATCCTTGTGGTCTTGGAGACCGATTTCGACTGATAAGGCATACGGATAAGACGTTCTTTACGTGTTGTAAGAAGTTTGATAACGGGCGGCTGTATAATGGGAACAAGTGCCATATAAGAATATGCCGCAACGGTTATTGCACCGGTATAGTTCGAGCCGAGGGTGTTTGCAACGGCAATTGAGGTCGGACCGTCGGCCGCACCGATTATTGCAATTGATGCCGCATCGACATCGCCGAAGAACATACGTGCCATAAACAGTGTAAAGAAGATACCGAACTGAGCCGCCGCACCGAAAAGCATCAGCTTCGGGTTTGAAAGCAAGGGACCGAAGTCGATCATGGCACCGATACCGATGAACAGCAGTAACGGGAAAAGCTCATTTTCGATACCGGCTTCGTAAAGCGTCTTGATGGGGCCTGTAAGCGCATCGGAGAACGGAATGTTGACAAGCACGGTTCCGAAGCCCATGGGAAGAAGCAGTGTCGGCTCCATTTCCTTCTTTATTGCAAGAAAGATCAGCAAAAAGCCGATCAGGATCATTACTCCCTGCTGCCATGTAAATTCCAACAGGTTTTTCCAAAGAATTTCCATTTATATACTCCTCTAAAAAATATTTTGCCCGAAACAGCGCTCATTAACCGTTTCGAAACATTTCGGTAACAGAATTATAACATCATTTTTTCGATAAAGCAACCGAATTTCAATGATTTAATATACATTTAACACTCATATGAAATTTTGACCTGCATTTAACAAATCGGAATTTGAAATCAAAAAATTTATAGGTGGTTATACCACCTCGTAGGAATTTAATAAAGTCCTCCAAA
>CAZWLH010000023.1:0-19034 GCA_964634675.1 uncultured Eubacteriales bacterium | reverse complement strand
CTTTCGCAATGTAATATATCCCTGTGTGATTGAGAATAGTATTGCATTATCTACACTTTTGTCGTTTTGTGGCGGAAAATACTTTTTGACAATTTGTAACGTGTATGCTATACTGAAATTTATAAAATTTATTGCGGAGGATATAAAATGAAAAGGATATTTGCTTTGCTTTTGATCGGACTCTCGCTTCTTTGCTTTTTTACAGCCTGTAAGGATAAAGCTCAAAAAGATACAACATCTTCAAACACGAGCGGTTTATCCTCAAAAGAAACCGAGGCTTGGGGAAATGTTAAAATTGAAACAGAAGGCAGCTCTGCCGGCGGTGTCGGCTCCGATGTTTCCGATATTTCATCGGGCACGAAGGATAACTCCGACTCTTCGGTCACTTCGTCTTCCGATGCCTCGAGCAAGTATGACCCGAGCAAGGAAAACGGCTTTGAGAATTGGGTTCCCGTATCTTAAAACAACGAAAAGAGGAACAAAAATGAAAAATAACAGGATCAGCATTATTATTGTTGCGGTATCGGTTGCCGTTGCGGCATTGATAGTCGGTTTGGTGCTTATATTGGATAAGGACGACAACAAGGACGGCCGTCCGTCGGCAGGAAGCACCGTCACTCCGTCTTCAAGCGCTGCTTCCGATTCTTCGGGTGAGGGTACAAGCTCTGTGTCGGATGTGTCAAGCGTTGAAAGCACCGTGTCTTCAGAGCAAAAGCCTTCAAGCAGTGCTTCAAAGCCCTCGGGTACATCGTCTAAGCCTTCGGGCACCGGCGGTAACTCGTCAAATACCTCATCACAACCGTCAAATACGGGAAGCTCTTCAAGCTCGGGCACGGGCGGTTGGGGCGATGTCGGTATAGAGATCGAAGGCTCACAGGTAAGTCCGAGTAGCTCCGAGCCGTCGGCATCGAGCACTCCGTCAAGTGTTCCCTCCTCTTCGGAGGCTCCTTCTTCGTCCGAGGCTCCGTCATCGTCGGAAGCACCTTCATCAAGCGCTCCCTCAACGTCGAGTGCCGCATCTTCCTCCGAAGACAAAGACCAGGGCTTCAGCTCATGGGTTCCCGTAAGCTGATTTTGAATTGTAAGGTGTAACGTTATGAACTTTCCTTTTTTGAAAACAACCGATAAACAGATAAACAAAGCCTATAAAATGGCGGTCGCAACCGTGTTCGGCAACATCGTTCCCTATAATTACGGTAAGAAAACCGAGGTTTCGCTGACTGCGGGACTTGTTTACGGTGCGCCGTGGACGAGGGATGCTTCGATCAATACCTGGAACTGCGGCGGACTGATTTGTCCCGAAATAACCCGTCGAACCCTTTTGAACATACTTGACGAGGACGGCACTGTCGGCGGCTATGCCGGTCAGAATTGGGATAATATCATATGGGCGATAGGCTCTTGGCAGCAGTATGTTTATACAGGCGATAAGGAATTTTTGAAGACCGCTTATTCTGCGGTCAAGAAAACCCTTGCCCGCTTTGAGGATGAATATTTTGACGCCGAAACGGGACTTTTCAGAGGGCCTGCCTGCTATGGTGACGGCGTTGCGGCATATGGCGACAAATATGCGGTTACCAAGCAGTCGGGTATTGCTTCTTATCCCGAATTCAAAACAATGAAGCTGACAACGCTTTCGCTCAACTGTCTTTTCTATGCGGCGTATGTTATAGCCGGACGTGAAGCCGAGCTGTTCGGCGACAGCGCCGATTTTGCCGAAAAGGCCGAGAGCTTAAAGGCGAATATCAACCGCCTGCTTTGGGACGGTGAGAGAGGCATATACTATTATTATATCGACGAGGACGGAAGCGAGACCGCTTTTGAGGCACTCGGAAACGCTTTTGCGATACTGTTCGGCATTGCCGACGGCGAAAAGGCCTTGAGCATCGCAAAGGTGCAGTACAGATCGCCGCACGGTGTGCCCTGCGTTTATCCGTCGTATGAGAGGTATTCTTCGTTGGGAGAGGGCTGCTTCGGTCGGCATTCGGGCACGGTTTGGCCGTTTATCCAGGGCTTTTGGGCCGATGCCGCGGCTCGGTGCGGAAGAAAAGATCTTTTCTTTGACGAGTTTATGAAGCAAACCGAAAATGCCGTTAACTCCTGCGGATTTTTCGAGATATATCACCCCGAGACCGGAAAGCCCTATGGCGGCTGGCAGGAGGAAAAGGGTGAAATGTTCGAGTGGGGACCGATTGAGTTCCAAACCTGGAGCGCTACCGCTTATCTGAGGAACGTTTATATGGATATTTTCGGAATGCGCTTTAAGGAGGACGGCATAAGCTTTGAGCCCTGCGGTCTGCCGTTGTGCGAGCATATGACACTGACCGGCATTAAGTACCGTGAATGTGAGATGGACATCGAGCTTAAGGGCTTCGGCGATACTTTGAAGAGCTTTAAGCTCAACGGTGTCGAGAGCGAGCCGTTTATCCCCTCGACCGTCGACGGAAAGTTTAATATAGAGATTACCCTCGGCTGAACCGCCGAAAATTCACACCGCAGCGAAGGTCGAAAGAACTTTCTTGCGGTGTTTTTTTATCTTGATTCTTTACACCGCACCGGTTTTGTGCTATACTGACCTTAAAACAGGTGCCGAAAAGAAGAACTTTTGTCGGCACAGGAAAGGAAACCGATATGAAAAAGCTTTCATTAAACGGAATTTGGAATATGACTGGCAACGGCTTTGACTGCAACGGCATCGTCCCCGGCTCGGTATACTCTTTTTTGCTTGATAACAAGCTTATGGAAGACCCTTACTATCGCCAAAACGAGCTTGAGGCGACACGTCTTATGGAGCACGACTATACCTTCACAAGGTGCTTCTCCTTTGACACAAGCATCAAGGAAAAGGTCCTGCTTTGCTGTGACGGACTTGACACAATTTGCGATATCACCCTTAACGGAAAGCCGTTGGCACATACGCAAAATATGCACAGAAGCTATGAATTCGATATAACCTCACTGTTGGTAAGCGAAAACCGATTAAGCCTTGTTTTCCGCTCGGCCAACCGCTTCTTTAAAGAGGCACACAAGAAGGATCCGATTTGGGGAAATGAGGATACCCTGGTCGGCTTCAACCACTTGAGAAAGTCGTTTTGTATGTCGGGCTGGGATTGGGGTCCGCGCCTGCCCGATGCCGGAATTTGGCGTGATATTTATCTGCTTATTGCCGATTCCGACTGCATTAAGGATTTCAGAATAACGCAACGCCACGAGTCGGGACGAGTTTGGCTCACCGCCGATGTCAAAACCGAACGTGAAACCGCCGAAATAAAGGTTTCGCTCATTTCGCCCGACGGCAAGACCTTTGAGATGACGGCCGGCGAAGAGTACGAGGTCGTGTCTCCGCAGCTTTGGTGGCCCAACGGCTTGGGCGAGCAGCCGCTTTATAAGGTTGAGGTGTCGCTTTCGGAAAACGGACGTGAGGTCGACAGAGCCGAGAAAAGCATCGGACTCAGAACCCTGAAGCTTGTCCGCGAAAAGGATAAATACGGCATATGCTTCTGCCACGAGGTTAACGGAGTGAGCTTCTTTGCAATGGGTGCCGACTATATCCCCGAGGATGCGATCCTTTCACGAATCAATCCAAAGCGTACCGAGAAGCTTTTGCGCCAATGCAAAGACAGCAACTTCAACGCTATCCGTGTGTGGGGCGGCGGTAATTACCCAAACGATGATTTCTTCGATTTCTGCGACCGCATGGGTCTTGTCGTGTTCTTCGATCTTATGATGGCCTGTGCCTCATTTCCCGACGATGATGAGATAACCGAGGAATTTGCGGCAGAGGTCAGAGAAAACCTCACAAGAATAAGACATCACGCCTGTATGGCGGTGATAGCCGGCAACAATGAGTGTGAGCCGACGGTCGTTGACTCTTCGCAGCCGTTGTCACGTATGCGATACAAATATCTGGAGGTATACGAAGACCTTTTGCCGAGCATTGTCGACGAGGTGTGCCCCGAGATATCCTATGTCCCCTCTTCTCCGAGCAGCTGCGGACATTTTATCGATCCGCAGAACGAGCACGTCGGAGATACCCATTATTGGCAGGTTTGGCACGGTGACAAGCCGTTCAGCGAATACCGAAACCATTATTTCCGCTATCTGAGCGAGTTCGGCTTTGAGTCCTTCCCCGACGAAAAGACGGTCAACTCATTTACACTTCCGTCGGACAGAAATGTTTTCAGCCGTATTATGGAAATGCACCAACGTTGCAAGGGTGCAAACAAAAAGATAATCGCATATCTGTCGCAGACCTACCGTTATCCAACCGATTTCGGAGCCTTGATATATGCATCTCAGCTTTTGCAGGCCGAGGCGATGCGCTTTGCGGTCGAGCATCTGCGCCGCAATCGAGGAAGATGTATGGGTGCGCTTTATTGGCAGCTGAACGATGTTTGGCCGGTCGCATCCTGGTCGAGCATCGACTACTACGGCCGATTTAAGGCGTTGCAGTATTCTGCCAAGCGGTTCTTTGCACCCGTTATGATCTCCTGCCGTGAGACCGGCGAGGATACGACACGTCCCTATGTCGTTATGGAACAGGATTGGTATGATTATTCCACCAGGGCACAGCTTTCGGTCAATAACGATACTTTGAAAGATATAAGCGGCAAGGTCGTTTGGAGACTCTGCGACCGAAGCGGCGAGGTCTTAAGCTCGGGCGAGCGGGAGATAACCGTGCCGGCACTGTCGGTCGTAACTCTTGATGAGCTTGATTTTAACAAGACCGATGTCGAGCATAACTATTTTTGGTATGAATTCAGCGGCAGCGATTCAAAGGGAAGCGTTATTTTTACCGCTCCGAAGCACTTTGAGTTTGACGATCCGAAGCTTCGGGTCACACGTGACGGAGACGTTATCCGTGTCACCTCCGAAAGCTATGCACAGAAGGTCAATATTTATTCTCCCGACGAGGATTTTATATTGGACGATAACTTCTTCGATATGGAAACGGGAGAGCGCACGGTGAAGCTCCTTGAGGGCGATCCGAAGCACCTTTGTGTCCGCAGTGTTTACGATATAAAGTAAAGCTAAGAAAAGCAAAAAATCCGGCAAGACTTTTCGGTCTTACCGGATTTTTGCGGCTTTAGCGGATACTTTCGTTTTCGGCCAGGCTTTGCGAGGTATAAAGATTATAGTATCTGCCCTTTTTGGCCAAAAGCTCTTCGTGTGTGCCGCTTTCGGCGATGCCGCCGCCGTCGATAAACATTATTTTGTCGCAGTGCATAACGGTCGACAGACGGTGAGCGACTATGAAGCAGGTTCGTCCTGCCATAAGACGGTTGACCGCATCCTGAAGAAGCTGTTCCGTCCGTGCATCGACGCTTGAGGTAGCTTCGTCGAGGACGAGTATCCTCGGGTCGACAACAAGGGTTCGGGCAAGCGAGAGCAGCTGCTTCTGCCCCTGTGAAAGTCCGCTTCCGCGCTCCCTGACCTCGGTTTTATAGCCCTTTTCGGTCTCGATTATGAAGTCGTGAGCTCTGACGGCCTTAGCCGCGGCGATTATTTCATCCTCGGTGGCATCCGGCTTGCCGTAGCGGATATTATCCTCAATAGTGCCCGAGAAGATGAACGGATCCTGAAGCATAATGCCCATCTGGCTTCTGAGTGAATGGAGTGTTACATCTCCGACGGGATGACCGTCGATCGTTACCACGCCGTCATCGACATCGTAAAAACGGCTGATAAGATTTACAATGGTCGATTTTCCGGCACCTGTTGGGCCGACAAGTGCGATCGACTGACCGGCCTTTACGCTGAAGCTGACATTTTTCAGAACAGGTATGCCCGGCTCATAGCCGAAGGTGACGTTTTTGAATTCGACATCGCCCCTTATCGGTGGCAGTGCTTCGGCGCCCGGCTTATCGTCGATCTCGACGGGATAGTCCATTGTTTCGAAAATTCTTTCGAGATAAGCAAGAGAGGTTATAAGATTGTCGTATATCGTCGCAAGGTTGGAGATCGGCGCCCAAAAGCGTGAAGCATAGCTTGCCATTGCGATGATGACACCGACACCCATTCCGCTCGGGCCGAAGAGGTAAAATGCGGCGGCATAAACGCCCATCTGTGCCCAGACGCTGATGTTTTCGGTGGCGTTGGGAATGATGTTGGAAATTCTGATTGCCTTTATCCAGGCGTTGCTGTATTCCCTTGTGAGGCGGCGGTATATCTCCTTGTTCTTGTCTTCGCGGTCGAACATTTCGGTGACCTTGACACCCTCGATATTTTCACAGGTATATGCGGTGAGGTTGGAGTGCTTGTTCGACATTTGCTGACGTGAGCGCCGCTGAGCCGGCTTGATGATCATAAGAACGGCGACGAGTATCGGCAGTCCGCAAAGCACTGGAACGGTGAGCTTTGCATCGGTCGTGAACATAAACACGGCGATTATCACAAGCGTTACGATATCGATTATCGCGTTTACCAAGCCGTTTGACAAAATATCCGACACGTTGGAAACATAGCTTGTGACCCTGACCAATATTTTGCCCTGCGGCCGTGAGTCGTAGTAGGAAAACGGAAGCTTTTGCAGATGTGCGAAAAGGTCGTTTCTTATATCGAGAACAATCTGCTGGCCGACCTTGGTGACTGTGACCGAGCGGATAACCGTCAGCACCGCCGCAATGAGCATACATAAAAGATAGAGCCCGCCGAGCAGAAGCAAATAGCCCTTGTCGCCGTAGCGGCTGCCGCCCTCGGTCATACCTTCGTCGATGGCGATACTGACGATCTTCGGCCCCATAAGGGTGAAAACGGTCGCCGCAAATGCCAATATCAGTGCAAGGCAAAGCTTTCCGGTATGCTTTTTTACATATTTTAAGCTTCTTTTTAAATGAGAAAAATTAAATTCCTGCTCTAATTTTTCGTCAACACCGTAGGTATTGCGCTCGGTTTTCTGTTTTTTGACGGTCTTATCGGCCATTGCTTGCCACCTCCGTCTCGCAATCGTTGATTTCGGGAAGATCGGGAATGTTTTGAAGCTTGCATATCTCACGGTAATAGCCGGGTCTTGAGGCAAGCTCCGAGTGAGTTCCAACGGTAAGACGGCCGTTGTTCAGCACGAAAATGCGGTCGGCACGGCGTACCGAGGATATTCTTTGTGCGACAATGATCTTGGTGCACGGAAAGTCGAGGTTCCGAAGCTCCTCCTGTATGTGCTTTTCGGTTTCCATATCGACGGCCGAGGTCGTGTCGTCGAGAACGAGTATCGGCGGCTTTACGGCAAGCGCTCTCGCCAAGGCTATTCTCTGTCGCTGTCCTCCCGACAATCCGACGCCCCTTTCGCCGACGACCGTTTCATACTTATCATCGAGCTTTTTAATAAAGCCGTCGGCATCGGCCACCTTCGAGTAGCTTTCGACGTCACTGTGCGGCATCTCGGGGTTTCCGTAGGAAATATTACTGTTTATGGTATCCGAGAAAAGGAACACATCCTGCATCGCAACGCCTATCGAGCTGTGGAGCTTTGAAAGCTTCCACATATGAACGTCGACCCCGTCAACATAGATGTGACCCTGCTCGGGCTCATACATACGGC
Organism: uncultured Eubacteriales bacterium; assembly: GCA_964634675.1. Taxonomy (GTDB): domain Bacteria; phylum Bacillota; class Clostridia; order Oscillospirales; family Acutalibacteraceae; genus UMGS172. The sequence continues at coordinate 11,497 of CAZWLH010000023.1, read as the reverse complement.
AAAGCAGATTTATAAGTGCGGTTTTGCCCGAGCCCGTGGGACCCATTATCGCAACGGTCTCTCCGGCCTTTATATCAAAATTGAGATTTTCGAAGATTTTCTTGTCGCCGAACGAAAACGAAACGTTTTCGAATTTTATATCGCCCTTTATGCGTTCGTCGGTGTCGTGGCAGTCGTTGCGGTCGACTATGAGCGGACTGCTGTAAAAGATATCGATGACCTTGTCGGCCGAGGCGAAAAATCTTTGCAGATCGTTGACCACCGTCGCAATGTTTCGCAACGGGTTTGCAAGCATTCCGCGCATACTCGAGAAGGCGGCAAGCTCACCCAGGGTAAGCTCGAAAATTCCGCTTTTGCCGTCCGATGTTACAACGAAGTAGCCGCCGACGGCGATGAGTATGACACCGAGCATATCGGTTATAATGCCGATATGCTGTGCGAACATCTGGTGCTTTACGGCAACCGATACGTTGAAATCGGCAAAATCCTCACAACACTCGGCAAACTTTTGCTTTTCCTGCTCCTCGGTGGCAAAGGCCTTGACAACACGGTTGCCCGAGATGTTTTCCTGAGCCACGGTGTTGATGGTGGCCGACTTGTTTCTCAACTCGACATACTTCGGCTTTATGTATTTCGAATATTTATAGGTCATCACAAGTATGAGCGGAGTTATAATAAGCATTGATACCGTGAGACCAATGTGCATTGTGCTGAGCATAACGATGGTGCTTAGCACCATAACAACGGCATCGACACTGTCACGTGAGATACCGGCTATAACGTGACGTATGTAATCAAGGTCGCCGGTCGCACGTGTGATTATGTCACCGGTGCGGTTGCGGTCAAAAAATTCCGGCTCTTGGGTCACAAGATTTGCAAAAATCCTACGCTCTATCGTGACAAGAACCTTTTGCGATGAAATTTCAAGGCAATTGAGTCTTATGAAGCGCAGTATCGCACGCAAAAGCGTGACCCCGACTATCGAGCCGACTATCGTCAGGAAAAAGGCCGAATCACGGCCGCCCTTCCAGACTTCGTCGATAATGACCTGCGTAAGCTTGGGTGTGATGACCGACATCGCACTGATTATCACGGTAAGTATCATACCTGCGATAAAATAGCCTCGCTTACCCTTCATATTTTTCCATACCCACTTGAGCTGAAGCATTTTATGCACCTCTTTTTCGTGACCGGAGAACCGGATAAGGTGGTTTGTTATAAGCCGTAAGGCCGGGCCGAGAGAAAATCCCTCGGTCACTTATATTATAGTTTTTATTTTCGAAAAGTAAAGCCGAATAGACAAAAAACATCACCAAATCTGTCGACCGAATTTTGGTGATTTTAACGATTATTTCTCACAATTGACGAATAGCCTGAATTTCGCTTGATTTTGCCGTCGGCGGTTGGTATAATATCGGTTTATTTTGGGGAAAATACCGTAAAATACAGCAAAGGAAAATCTCTGAATGGACAAAAAATCCAAGCTTTATGCGGTGGTCGGCGGTGCGTTGGCAGGATTTTGCAACGGTCTGCTCGGAGCAGGCGGAGGTATGCTTATTGTGCCGTCGCTCATCAGGTGCGGACTCGAGCGGCGGCAGGCACACCGAAGCTCGGTGGCGGTCATACTGCCGCTTTCGGCCTTCAGTGCGGCACTTTATCTCTTTTCGGACAGCGTTGAGATAGGTGATGCGGTTCCGTTTTTGCCGTGGGGACTTATCGGTGCCGCATTAGGCACCTTTGCTTTGAAAAAGCTTTCGGATAAGTGGATAAGACGTTGCTTTGCTCTGTTTATGATATGGGCAGGCGTGCGACTTTTTATGAGGTGATAAAATGTGGCTTTTAAGTGCCGCGGCAGGATTGCTTTCGGGCGCAATCGGTGCAATGGGAATGGGCGGAGGCGGAGTTTTGCTCATTTTCCTCACGCTTTTTTTGGGCACCGAGCAGCTCAGAGCACAAGGGATAAATCTTCTCTTTTTTCTGCCCTGCGGCTTGCTTGCGGTGCTGATATATGCCGCAAAAAAGCAGATAAAGCTGAAGCCCGTTCTGTTTATGTGGCTCGGCGGACTTCCTGCCTCGGCAGTCGGAGCATTTGTCGCAAGGGTCGCGGACACCTCGGTGCTGTCAAAGCTGTTTGCGATATTTTTAATTATTTTCGGCCTGTTTCAGCTTTTTGCAAAGGACGTAAAAAGCGAAAGCTTAAATATCAAAGGCAAAGGTTCCGGTTGACCGTCATTCGCAAAGCTCGCTTTGTATTGCTTTTACCATTATTTCGGTGTTAAGCTGCATTGCGGCCTTAGGGTATGCCGGTACGACAGAGCCTTTATAAAACCTTTTTGTGAACCATTCGACACAGTCGGCGGTGTCGGAGCCGCTTTTCAGCATTTTCCCGACGGCAGTCACCGTTTCATTAAGGCATTTTTCCGAATTTTTAAGGTAGCGTACCGTTTCGTTATGATCAAGCAGACCGCAGTGCGGCACCGATATTCTGTCGGAACACAGTCTCTTTACCCTTTCTATCGATTCGGCAGCCGCCTTGTACCCGATGAGGCAGGCGGGAAGCACGTCATCTCCCTCACCCCTCACACCGAGCGTTTCGGAGCCTAAAAGTATCCCTTCCTCCGGCAGAAGGAAGCCGAAGGAGCATTTTGTGTGGCCTGGCAGTGCGATCGCCCTGAAATTTAGGTTGCCGACCGTGAATTTTTCGCCGTCGGTCACGGTTTGGTCGACGGGCACGCTGTCGGTGAGCTGAGTGTATTCATTCACTCCGTTCCGAAGTGCGAAATCCCCGTCAAGCTCCCACATTTTTCTTATGGCCGACGGTCGGCCGAAGACAAAGGCCGAGTATTCCGAGGTTATGACCTTTGCCTTGGGAAATTTTTTGAGTATATACCTTGTGCCGAGCACGTGGTCATAATGGGAATGTGTCAAAAGCACGGCGTTGAGCTCTCTGCCGTTCAGTGCTTTTTCGATGTTTTCGGCAACTCTGTCGCCCGTAAAGCCGAAGCCGGTATCGCAAAGGACAGCGGTTTCGCCGTTGTCGGCCAAAAACGCACTGTCACCCGGAATCGCACACATATCGGTCACTGTTATTGTGTTCGGTTTCATAAATTCTCCCTGAAGATGTAATTTGAAATTTGACTTCACATACTTGTTATATCGGATGCTGTGACTTAAATCTTTGACACTTTGCGGTATCAAAAACAATAACCCCGAGGGTTTTCCCTCGGGGTTTCGTGTTCCTTAAAGGAATTATTCGGCGATAGCCTCAACAGGGCACTGTGCAGCGCAAGCTCCGCAGCTGACACAGGTATCAGCGTCGATCTCGAACTTGCCGTCACCCTCGGAAATAGCCTCAACAGGGCACTGTGCAGCGCAAGCTCCGCAGCTGATGCAATCATCGGAAATTTTGTATGCCATTGGTTCGCACCTCCATTTTTCGGTATTTCAGTTGCCTGATTACATTTATATTCTAACACATATTTCGAAAAAAGCAAGTATATTTTGCGGCTTGGGCGAAATTTAAGTTACTTTATATCTATTCTGCCAAACAGATTAAACGCCGCGACCGCACCGCCGGCTATCGGCGGTAATCCCAAAACGCAGCAAAATGCTTCTCATTTATTATTATTATCCCCTTTTCCCTCTTTTTATTCAAAAAATGTGCCGCAAACCGAAACCCTTCGGTTACATTATATTGTCGCGGTATGCTCTTGTCGATAACCAGCGTTACGGCTATGCGTTTCGCGGTGCTTGACAACGTTTTTTTTATGCTTTATAATGAATATACTATATTTGAGAGGTGACCGCTATGGCGATAATCAACAATCCGTTAAGCGAGAGGCATTATGCCGATCCCGAAGCAAGATTTTATGAGGGAGAATATTGGATATATGTTACCAAGTCTCTTCCCTTTGAAGAGCAGAAAAATCTTGATGCTTTACACTCGAAGGATCTTGAAAATTGGGAGATCTGCGAGGATATAATAGATATGAGCGGTTTTCCCCATACCGAAAGTGCTGTTTGGGCGCCGACCGTTGTTGAAAAGGACGGAAAATACTATCTGATCTTTGCCTGCAACGACATCCACGGCGACGATGAGCCGGGCGGACTTGAAATCGCCGTGTCCGATTCTCCGTCGGGACCGTTCAAGGCGTATACCGACACGCTTGTCGGCAGCTTCATCAACGGTGCACAGCCGATCGATGCACATTTGTTTAAGGATGATGACGGCAAGATCTATCTGCTTTACGGCGGCTGGAGACACTGCAACATCGGTCTTCTCAACGAAACAATGGACGGCTTTTTGCCGCTTGCCGACGGCGAGCTTTTCAAGGAGATAACCCCCGAAAACTATGTCGAGGCACCCTGCGTTATGAAGCTTTTCGGAAAATATTGCTTTATGTGGTCGTCGGGCTTATGGACCGACGGTACCTATAACGTCCGTTATGCTTTGTCCGACAGCTTGACAGGCGGTTATTCGCAGAGCGAGTGCATTTTGAAGGAAGATCCGAGCATTGCCACCGGACCCGGACACAACGGATACCTTTATATCCCCGAAAAGGATATGTATTTAATGGTGTATCACCGCCACAAATTGGGCGAAAAAAGCTGCCACGCACGTTATCTGTGCATTGACAAAATGGAGATGGAAAACGGCAGGATACTGCCGGTCAAAATGACACACCGTACCGAGATTTAACGGCTATTTTCCGCTGAGCTTATGTCGTATTTCTCTGAAACGCTCGGGGATCTGCGATCTTACCGCTGCCGACTGCTCGGTTATGAGTGACAGTCGGCGGTCGATCGTTTCATCGCCGAGCATTGCCATTTCCACGAAGGTTTTGATGTCCTTTATCTTCATTCCCGTTTTCTTAAGACAGCATATCACCCTCAGCCATTCGAAATCGGCTTCGCAAAACTGCCTTATGCCGGCATCGGTACGCTTGGCAAACGGGAGCAGACCCTCACGGTCATAGTATCTGAGTGTTGACGGTGCAACACCGAGCCGCTTTGCGGTTTCACCTATTGTGTATGTCATAAAAAACCTCCGAAATCTTCAAAAAACACTTGACTTAAAGTAAGCTTTAAGGTGTATTATTTTCATAAGGATATTATATATTCTCTGAAAACGATTTTCAAGGAGGAACCGTTATGATTTACAAAACACTTTACAACGGCGTGAAAATGCCGATGATAGGATACGGCGTTTATCAGGTCACGCCCGAAGAGTGCGAGGCCTGTGTGGCCGATGCTTTGAAGGCCGGCTATCGGCTTATCGATACGGCACAGAGCTATTTTAACGAGAGAGAGGTCGGACGAGCAATTTCGGAAAGCGGTATTCCGCGAGAGGAGCTTTTTGTCACGACCAAGGTTTGGATAGAGCATTACGGCTATGAGTCGGCCAAGAGAAGCGTTTTGGAGTCGATGGAAAAGCTAAAAGTCGAATATTTGGATCTTTGTCTGCTTCACCAGCCCTTCGGTGATGTTTACGGCGCTTACCGTGCACTTGAGGAGCTTTATGACGAGGGTCGGCTGAGGGCTATCGGAATATCGAACTTTTATCCCGACCGAATGGTTGATATCGCATCATTTGCACGTATTAAGCCTATGGTAAATCAGATCGAGCTTCATCCGCACAATGCTCAGAAAGAAGCTCTGCTCTGGCACGAAAAATACGGCGTTTGCCTTGAGGCGTGGGCACCGTTCGGCGAGGGTCGGGGCGGTATGTTCGAGCTCCCGGTGCTTGAGGATATCGCAAGGCGACACGGCAAGACCGTGGCACAGGTGATACTTCGCTGGCATCTGCAAAGAGGTATCGTGGCTATCCCGAAGACCGTGCATCCGGAGCGAATGAGAGAGAATATCGATGTGTTCGATTTTTCCTTGAGTGAGGACGATATGTCCGCGATCTCGACTCTCGACAAGGCGGAAAGCTCATTTTTCACACACACCGACCCGAGTATGGTCGAGTGGTTTGTCAAAATGGTCGAGGAACGCAAAAATCGGGAATAATTTTTTTGAAATAAAGGTGAAAATTATGAAAAAGGTATTGATATTATCGGGAAGTCCACGCAAAAACGGAAATTCCGACCTTCTTTGCGACGAGTTTGCAAGAGGTGCCGAAAAGGCCGGACACAAGGTCGAAAAGATTCGTGTTGCCGAGAAGAACATAGGCTATTGCCGTGCCTGCTATTACTGCCGGGATCACAAGGGTGAGTGCGTTTTAAAGGACGATATGGCCGAGGTTATGCAAAAAATAATAGATTGCGATTGCTTGGTGCTGGCGAGTCCCGTGTATTTCTATTCGATCGATGCACAGCTTAAGGCGGTCATCGACCGCACCGTCGCAAGGTGGACAGAGGTCAAAAATAAGGAGCTTTATTATATAGTAACGGCTGCCGACGGCGAAAATGAAGCCGCCGAAACCACCGTTGCCTGCTTCAGAGGCTATGCCGACTGTATCGACGGTGCCGAAGAAAAGGGCATCGTATACGGTATGGGTGCCTATGAAAAGGGAGAGGTCAAAAATACCGCCGCTATGAAAGAGGCTTACGACCTCGGGCAAAGCGTTTAATGAGTTAAAATAAGAGAAGAGCCTTATGATGAGGTGCCATAACGAAGTCTTGCTTTAAAATGTGAAATTTCGGCGGTATTCTTTGTTAAAAAACGCACAGTATGCGTCAGCATTACTGTGCGTTTTTGTCGCGACTCCCATATGAAATTTTCATTTTAAAGTGCATCGCAGTTTTATAACCGGGAAAAATCCTTCGTATCGAAGACGAAAAAAGCAGGAATACTATCGTATTTCAAGGCTTTTCGGCAAGATACGGGGGGATTTTTCGGTTCAAAAACCAAACTTCGTTACGGCATCTCATCATATTTTAAGGCTCTTCTTATTATACCGTTAAATCTCGGAAAGTCTTTGCTTTAATTCTTCAACCTGGCGCTTGACCTCGGTCGGTGCGGGACCGCCGTAGACGGTGCGGTCACGAACGCATTTGTCAAGGTCGATGGCCTTGTACACGCCGTCATCGAAAAGCTCGCAAACCTTGCGGTATTCTTCGAGCGGAAGCTGCTCAAGTGAGGTGTCAAGCTCAATACAGCGTGCGACAAGCTCACCGGTCGCCTTATAGGCATCACGGAAGGGTAAGCCTTTTCCGACCAGCCAGTCGGCACAGTCGGTGGCGTTGATAAAGCCGAACGAGGCGGCCTTTCGCATATTTGCGGCATTGACCTTCATGGTATCAAGCATCGGAATAAAGGCGGTGAGGCATTTTTCGACCGTATCGACGGCATCGAATATGGCCTCCTTGTCCTCCTGCATATCCTTGTTATATGCGAGCGGAATTCCCTTCATTGCGGTGAGAAGTGCCATATTATCGCCGAACACACGTCCCGATTTACCCCTTACAAGCTCGGCAATGTCGGGATTTTTCTTTTGCGGCATTATCGACGAGCCGGTCGAGAAGGCATCGTCAAGCTCGATAAACTTGAATTCGCCCGAGCACCAAAGGATCATTTCCTCGGAGAAGCGCGAAAGATGCACGGCGATTATCGACAGAGCCGAAGCAAGCTCGAGTACAAAATCACGGTCGGAAACGCCGTCGAGACTGTTGCGTGTCACACCGTCCATACCGAGCGCCCTTGCCACCGCTTCACGGTCGAGCGGATATGTCGTTCCGGCCAGGGCACAGGAGCCGAGCGGCGAAACGTTCATACGGCGGCGGCAGTCACGCAGACGTCCGATGTCACGCATTGCCATTTCGGCATATGCCAAAAGCTGATGTCCGAACACGATCGGCTGAGCACGCTGCAAATGGGTATAGCCCGGCATAACGGTCTCACTGTTTTCAAAGGCTTTATCGGCTAAAACGCCGATATACTCTTTAAGCATTTCGACAAGCGTGTCACATTCATCACGCAGTGTCAAACGAATGTCGAGAGCGACCTGATCGTTGCGGCTTCTTGCCGTGTGAAGCCGTTTTCCGGCATCGCCGATCCTTGTGGTCAGCTCGGCCTCGATAAATGTATGTATATCCTCGGAGGTGTCATCGAAGCAGAGCTTGCCGCTTTCGATGTCCGAAAGTATTCCTTTAAGTCCGTCGGCTATTTTTTTCGAATCCTCTTTCGGAATTATTCCGCATTCTCCGAGCATTGCCGAGTGTGCCAGCGAGCCTTCGATATCCTGACGGTACATTCTGCTGTCAAAGGGTAGCGAGCGGTTGAAATCGTTGGTTCTCGGGTCAAGCTCCTTTTTAAATCTGCCTGTCCAAAGTTTCATATGTTTGCTCCGTTTTTAAAAAATAATTGCAAAGGCTCGGCGGAAAATTTTCCGCCGAGTCGTAAGGCTTTTTGTGAATTATTTGCCGAGCTTTTCGTTAAGCTTGGCCTGAACCTTGATGGGAAGTCCGAACAGGTTGATAAAGCCTGCGGAATCCTTCTGGTCGTAAGCGCCCTCATCGTCACCGAACGAAGCGATCTCATCGTCGTAAAGCGAATACGGAGAGGTAACACCTGCGTTGATCATATTGCCCTTGTAAAGCTTGAGCTTGACATCACCGGTGACGTGCTCCTGAGTCTTGTCGACGAAGGCCGAAAGTGCTTCTCTCAACGGTGTGAACCACTGACCGAAGTATACAAGCTCACCGAACTTCTGAGCGACAAGCATCTTATAGTGAGAGGTGTCTCTGTCAAGGGTGATGGTCTCGAGTATTTCGTGAGCCTTGTAGAGGATGGCTCCGCCCGGAGTCTCGTAAACGCCGCGGCTCTTCATACCGACAAGTCTGTTTTCGACAAGGTCGAGCAGGCCTATACCGTTCTTGCCGCCGATCTCGTTGAGGGTCTCGACTATCTTCAAGGCGCTCATTTCAACGCCGTCAACTGCGATCGGAACACCCTTTTCGAAGTGGAGTGTTACATAGGTCGGGGTATCGGGTGCCTGTTCGGGAGCAACGCCGAGCTCAAGGAAGCCTTCCTTTGAATAGAGCGGCTCGTTTGCGGGATCCTCAAGATCCATACCCTCGTGGGAAAGGTGCCAAACATTCTTATCCTTTGAATAGTTGGTCTCACGGTTTATCTTAAGAGGAATGTTGTGTGCCTCGGCATACTCGATCTCCTCCTCACGCGACTTTATGTCCCACTCTCTCCAAGGAGCGATAATGGCAAGGTCGGGAGCGAAGGCTTTGATGGTCAGCTCAAAACGTACCTGGTCGTTGCCCTTGCCGGTGCAGCCGTGGCAGATGGCATCGGCGTTTTCCTTCTTGGCAATGTCGACCAACGCCTTTGCGATGCAGGGACGTGCGTGTGAGGTGCCGAGCAGGTATGACTCATAGTCTGCGCCGGCCTTAAGGCAGGGCCATATGTAATCTTCGACGTATTCCTCTTTAAGGTCAAGAACATAAAGCTTGGAAGCGCCGGTCTTGATAGCCTTTTCTTCAAGTCCGTCAAGCTCGGTTCCCTGTCCGACGTCGCCCGAAACGGCAACGACTTCACAGTTGTTGTAATGCTCCTTGAGCCACGGGATGATGATCGATGTATCAAGTCCGCCCGAGTAGGCAAGAACTACTTTTTTGATTTCTTTCATTTTCAATTCCTCCGAAATTGTTTTCTTGTTAATTATTATACACCGCTTATTCAAAAAATCAAGGGGTATTTTAAAGTTTTTTGCAAAAATATTCATTTTATACATATTTTATGAATATTTATGAATATTCTTACATACTTGTGCACTTTATCCAAAGCAAAACTTCCCGAATTTCGGACATTCCCGAAAAAAATCGGGAATAATAGACTTGATAATTGAAAAGGAGTGATTTTTTTGAAGCATTGTATGAGTTTCGCAAAGGGCTTCGGAGCGGGAATGCTTGCATCGGCTGCGGCTGCGGTCACGGTCGGGTATGCCTGCAAGCACAACAAGAGGCTGCGCCGCAAGACCGGCAAGGCGGCCAAGGCACTTTCCGAGATAATGGAGGATATCGAAGATCTCATTGGCTGACATTTGCGCGGCAGAGTCGGAGCCTTGCACTCCGACTTTGCAAAGCTTGACTTTTCGGCTTAATATGTTATATTTATTCGGAAAACATATTTCAAGGAGCAATTATGTCGGAAATGAATGAAACGACCGAAAGAATACTTATTATAATGACGGGCGGCACCGTTTGCTCGTCGGAAAACAGTGACGGTGAAAGAAGCTCGGATGCCGCCACCGCGAAAAGCCGAATAATCGTAGGCTATGAAAAGGTACACAAATGTGACCGTCGGGTTTTGTTCGAGTGTATTATGCCGCTCGATATTTTGAGTGAAAATATGACCTTGGACGGTTGGAATATACTGCTCGACTGCCTGAAAAGAATACAAAGAGACCGCTATAAGGGAGTTATTGTACTTCACGGCACCGACACCTTGGCCTATACCTCCTCCCTGCTCTCGCTTTTGTTGACCGATTTTGATATTCCCGTGCTGCTCGTTTCAAGTCAGCTTCCGCTGACCGACCCGGAAACCAACGGACACGCCAATTTCGAGGCGGCAGCAGAGCTTATACTAAACGGTATCGAGCCGAATGTTTATGCGGTTTACAGAAACGGCGACGGAAATATGTATCTGCATTTCGGCGCACATCTTGAGCAGTGTGCGAATTTCAGCAACGACTTCTTCAGCCGTGATTCGAGGCTTATCGACCGCAGTTTTTCGGAAAAGGGTCGGCGTTTTGGGTCCGAAACACCGCTTTTGAGCAGGCTCGACCGACTGAAAGGCGGAGTGCTCCGCATAGTGCCGTATGTCGGCATCGATTATGAGGCTTACGATCTTGACCGTGTGTCGGCGATCGTCCACAATACCTATCACTCCGAATCGGTGTGTGTAGGACGCAGCAAGCGAACGGGTGCTGTGACCGGGTCCTCGGTGCTGAGCCTTGCAAGGCGGTGCCGCGAATGCGGGATCGATCTCTTTTTGGCGCCCTGCGACCCGAAGGCTTATGCTTATGAGTCGACGGGCGATGCTTTGGAGAACGGAGCCGAGCCGATAAGCAATATGACCCTCGAAGCGGCATATGTCAAGACGGTCATCGGCCGTTCATTGGGACTTCGCGGTGAAAATTTAAAAGAATTCCTCAATACCGATATCAACGGCGAAATCTTTGACTAACGGTATGATCGGCATAAACGGCGGCGGATGAGCTTTTTGACCTCATCCGTCGGAATATATGAGCTTAAATAATTTTTAAAAATCAAACCCGAGCGATCGTTTGACCGTTCGGGTTTTGAGTTGTTTTGTGTGTTTTTGTTTAAGATGCCTGTTCGAACTGACTGTTGTAAAGCTCGGCATAGAAGCCGCCCTTTTCGAGCAGTTCTTCGTGCTTGCCGCTTTCGATGATATCTCCGTCCTTCATAACCAAAATGAGGTCGGAATTCTTGATGGTTGAAAGTCGGTGAGCGATAACAAACGATGTTCTGCCGTGCATAAGCTGATCCATAGCATTTTGAATTTGAATTTCGGTTCT
>CAZWLH010000022.1:0-19095 GCA_964634675.1 uncultured Eubacteriales bacterium | reverse complement strand
CCGACCTGCTGATTACAAATCAGCTGCTCTACCAACTGAGCTAAACCAGCACATTGCGTTTGAGCGCCTAAATAATATAACACAATGCAAGCATTTTGTCAACACTTTTTTTGAGAAAATTTCGAGGTTTTTTGAAAGTCGGTCGAAAAGTCCTTAAAAATGGATCATAAACTCGGGTTTTGACCGAATAAACCGCAAATTGCGGCAAAAAATAATCTCACAAACAGAAAAAGGAGCAAAATGTTATGCAAATTGTCAAAAAAACGGTATGCCTTTTGACCGCTGTTATCATGGCGGTCGGATTTTCGGCTTGCGGTAAAAAGGAAAACGGAGGTATGATGTCGGTTGACGGCGGAACTGCCGCAAGTTTCAAGGACGGAGAGTATAAGGCGAGCGCAAATTCCTTCGACGAGCAGGGCTATAAGGCAACGGTCGAGCTGACGGTCAAGGACAACAAGGTCTATTCGATCGACTGCGATGCCGAGCACCGCGACGGCGGCACCAAGAAGGCTCATTCGGAAAGCGGAAAGTACAATATGAAAAGTGGCGGTGCATCGATGGAATGGCACGAGGAAATAGCGCTTTTCGAAGAAGCCGTCGTTAAAAACGGGGTGGAGTCGGTGACCGTTGCGAGTGACGGTAAGACCGACACCGTCACCGGCTGCACGATAGCCGTCGGGGAATATGTCAAGCTGATAAAAGAGGCACTCGAAAAGGCGAAAAAGTAGCTCAGCTCTTAAGACGTATCACTGTTTGACCGTTTTCAAGGCTTTCATAAAGCCCGTCGGTGGTTATCAGACGGCCGTCTGCGGTGATGAATATCAGCTCAACACCCATTGACGAGGCCAACGCCGAGCCTTTTTCGATGCCGAGCGACAGGCAGGCGGTCGAAAGTCCGTCGGCGATCGCCGAGGACTGTCCGATGACCGTGACAGAGACTATTCCGTTGTCGACGGGATAGCCGTTCGACGTGTCTAAAATGTGGTGATATATTTTGCCTTGAAGCTCGAAGTAACGCTGATATATTCCCGATGTCACCGCCGTCATTCCGTCGAGCATTATTATTGCCGAAAGCTCACCGCTTTTGCCGAACGGCTTCTGAAGTCCGACCGAGAAGTCGCTGCCATTCTTGTTTCCGACAAGAAGTGTGTTGCCGCCGAGGTTTATAACGGCACTTTTAACGCCGCAGTCGGTCAGATATTGCTTGACCTTGTCGGCGATATAGCCCTTTGCAATGCCGCCGAGGTCAAGTGTGCAACCGTTTTTGAGTGTTATGTCGGTACCGTTGACCGAAATGTTTTCGAAGCCGACCTTTTCGAGAGCCGAGGCTATATCATCCTTTGGCGGTACCGTGTCGGAGCTGCCGATGCCCCAAAGCTCGACAAGCGGAAGAACGGTTGGGTCAAAGGCTCCGTTTGAGGCTTCGGCGATTTTCAGCGACAGGGTTATCAGCTCGGCGGTGTCGGGAAAAACGCTCACCGTTGCTGTGTTCGCACGGTTCAGCTTAAAGATATCACTGCCTTCAACCGTTTTTGAAAAAAGTTTTTCGTATTTTTCGCAAAGAGCGACGGCACCGTCAAGCGCCTTGCTGTTACCGTCGTATAACGTTATTGAGATGACGGTATCCATCATTATCCGTGTGACACTTAAGGGATAAACATTCTGGCGGCACCCCGAAAGTAAGCAGGTCATAACGGTCAAGACTATAAGCAGTGCCGAAGCAAATCTTTTCATAAGTCACCTCTTAAAGTATTTTACATTATTATTGACCGAAGCCGAAGGCTTTAACATAATTATACTAAATCGGCGGCCGTTTGCCAACAGAAAACTTGTTAATTTTATGAAACTGTGGTATACTTAAAATCAAGTATGGTTCAAGAGGAAGTGAAGCAGTGATCAAAAAAGCCGATGTCGTCCTTTCGGCGGCGGTCGCTTTTGCGGCGGTCGCACTGCTCATTTTCAATATTTTGTTATATAAAGGCGGCAAAACCGCGGTTATTACGGTCGACGGTGAGCTTTTCGGCCGATATTCACTGCAAAGCGACCAAGCCGTCGAAATAAAATCCGGGCACGGAAGCAACACCGTTTCGATAAAAAACGGTGCTGTGACGGTTGAAGCGGCCGATTGTCCCGACGGCTACTGTGTGTCGCACGTCTCGATCGGCAAGGTCGGCGAAACGATAGTCTGTCTGCCGCATAGGCTCGTTATCGAAATAGAGGATTAGCCATGGCAAAGAAAACCGCTTTTTTCGGATGTATGCTCGGGCTGGCAGTAATATGCGGCTATGTCGAGCTTCTCATACCCTTCGATTTCGGAATTCCCGGCATAAAGTTGGGGTTTGCCAACGTTATTGCGCTTTGGCTGCTTTACCGCAACGGCTTTTTGACCGCACTTGCCGTAAATACCGCGCGGATACTTATCTGCGGTATCCTTTTCGGAAACGCAATGTCGGTCATCTATTCCCTCTGCGGAGGTATTGCGGCTGTTTGCGTTATGTATCTTATTAAAAAAATACCGCTGTTTTCCGAGGTCGGAGTAAGCGTGGCCGGAGCAGCGGCGCATAATCTCGGGCAGATGGCGGCGGCACTGCCGACCGTGGGGCTTGCGGCGGTAAGGTATTATCTGCCGTTTATAACTCTGTCGGGAGTTTTGACAGGAATACTCATCGGAATTGCCGTTCATCAGCTCTTAAAGAGGGTGAAACTGAGCCTTTAGCGGTTTTAAATGCCGATTTTGTTGACTTTTACGCGTAGCCTTTATATAATGGTTATTGCAGATCGAAATAGCGTGAATTCACGCTGTTTCGACATTCTATAATCATTATAATGACTGTATAAGCCGAATATTCGGCGATAATTCATGATCGTGCCGATCACGGGAGGAATCGATTTGGACAAAACCACATTAAGGCTCCAAACAATACTTTATCACAACGAAAAGGAAAATTTGGAAAAATCGCTTGCGAGTATTGCAAGGGCGGTCGCCGTCTCGAAAAGCAAGAACGGTCCGTTTGACCGTATAGATATCTGCTACGGCGATGCTTCGGCACAGCCGCTGTTTACCGAAGCGGAAATTGCCGAATATAACCGTATTTACGGTGAGTTCTTCACGCTTGAGTATATATTTTTCGGCTTCAACTCGGGAACCTCCAAGGGTCAAAACGTTATGTTCGAAACCTGTCGTGCGGAATACCTGCTTGCAATGAACCCCGACGTCATTCTTTGCCCCGATTTCTTTTGCGAGATGATGAAGCCGTATGAGAGCGGCTCGAATATCGGTATGGTCGAGGCACGTCAGTGCCCGTTGGAGCACCCTAAGACCTTTGACCCCTTGACCGGCGAGGAGCCTTGGGGAGCTATGGCCTGTGTTATAATTCCGTCGGCCGTTTTCAAAAAACTCGGCGGACTTGATGAGAAAAATTTCTTCCTTTACTGTGACGATGTCGATTTTTCGTGGAGACTGAGACTGAACGGCTATAAGGTCATCTATCAGCCGAGAGCCTTTGTCTATCACGCCAAGCGCATAGACGAGAGCGGCGGAGTCCAGCCCACCTCGGCAGAGCTTTATTATTCGGCCGAGGCGGCACTGCTGATGGCCTATAAATATTCGGCCGATGCCCGTCTTAAAAGATTTCTCGAGCTTTTCGAAAGAGGAAGCGAGCAGCAGAAAAAGGCCGCGGCCGAGTTCTATCGCCGCCGCGACAACGGTCTTTTGACCGAGCGCCTTGACAAGGATCACAAAATAGCTTCGTTCACCGAGTGGGGCTATTCCGAAAACAGGTATTAAGGAGCAGATATGAACAGCTTGAACGAACGCACGAAAAACGCCTTGGTACGCAGATATTTTGAAAAGCTGGAAAGCGTATCGGGCAAGGAAAATTTAGAAAGGTTTTTATCGGGCGACGGCGAGGTGCTCCCCGATGCTCCGTTCCTTTCGGTAATAATGAGAACGCAGGGACATCGTCCCGAGGCCTTGACCGAGGCGTTGCTTTGCCTTTCGGGACAGTCCGACCTCGATTTCGAGGTGCTTATTATGGGACATAACCTCGATGACGGCGGCCGCAGCACCGTAAGTACGGTTATATCCGAGCTGCCCGACTATATGAGCGGCAAGGTGCGGCTTCGCGAGGTCAAGGGCGGCAACCGCACAACGCCTTTGAACGCAGGCTTTAAGGAGGCCGTCGGCCGTTATATCTCGATACTTGACGATGATGACATAGTTTTCGATAATTGGGTCGAAGCCTTCCATTCGTTAGAGCCGGAAAATGCCGGCAAGATATTTCATTCCTACTGTGCGGCACAGGATTGGAGAGTTTCGGAAAATGAACGTCGGGAAACGGTGCTAACGTCTGTATCGGGCTTCAGAACGGTTTATTACACACCGTTTGAAATGCTCGAGCAGCTTTCGGTGAATCACTGTCCGACCTTCAGCCTTGCATTCCCGTCGTATGTATATAAGCTTTTGAACATAAGCTTTGACGAAACGCTCACCACGACCGAGGATTGGGATTTCCTTATGCGGTGCGCTTTTATATGCGGTGTTGCCGATGTCCCCGAGGTCACGGGAATTTACAGAATGTGGATAAATGTCGAAAGCTCGGCAACGCTTCACAGCGACCGTGAATGGAAGAAAAACCATAAATACATTCAAGATAAGTTTTCCGAAAATGCACTGCTCATTCCGAGTGACGAGATCGGCTCACTTTTGTATAATGCCGATTCTCCGAGAAACGATAACGCAAAAATCAGGGAACTTATCGTCCTTGTCGATGACGGCTCGGGCTTCGGTTCACATAAGCCTCAAAAGCTCGAATTCGTCAGTGAAAACGGTTGTTGGACCGCAAAATGTCTCAACATCTCAAAATATGAGGGCATAAAGGCTTTAAGGCTCGATCCGGTCGCAAGCGGAACGGTCACGCTGAAGAACTTTTCTGCCGTGCTGACCGACGAAAAGGGCGAAAGGGTCGGCTTTAAGACGGCCAAAATGCGAACCAACGGTGTGTTCTTAAAGGACAGTATCGTTTTTATGGGCAACGATCCGCAGCTGCGGCTTGATCTCGATGCTCCGAGCAGGCTGTCGGGCGCAGAGTTTAAGTTCGAAATAATGTATGATACTCCCGAAAAATTTTTCAGATTTCCGATAATCAAATACCTTTGCAAGCATTGGTCTTTGGGACTTTACCGTCACTTGAGAAGTGCTTTGTGGAGAATAAGCCGAATAGGAAAATAATTTCAAAGGAACGGCACGAAGACTTAAATCTTCGTGCCGCTTTTTGGCTTAAAGCCTTCAGTGACCGTTTAAAAGGTCATCGGCCGCCGATTTCAGCTCTTCATCGTTTCGAATGACGGCCGAGCTTTGTACCACTGCCTCCTGAACAAAGGGAGGAAGAGACTTGAAAAGTCGGCTTTCGGTGACATTATAGCCGTTATCGAAATTGTCAGTCGGATTTTTACGACGCTCCATTATAAAACACCCCTTTCTCGGCGCGACGGGCTTTGAGTCCCGTTACATTATCTGTTATGCCCAAATTACATAAAAATATCATTGTCATTTGCCAAAATTTCGCTTTTGTATGCCTTGAATTCTCCGCTTCGGTCAAGGGTTGCAAGGGCGATTTTTTCGAGCGACCGAAAGCCTGCCTCGGCGGCCTTTTTCATAAGCGCTTTTTCATCTATCCCGAGTGAGAGCAGATTTTGCCCGACCGCCCGTCCGTCAAGAATCACCGTTACGGGCAGAGTCGAAGGCTTGGTTATCAGTGCCATATCGTCTGGAGTCACCGGACGTTGGCCCGATTTCGGTAAAAACGATATTTTTCCGTTTTGCTCCATTATTGCGGAATCAATATCCGAAAGCTCGAAAAAACCGTTTATTCGGCATTGAGTCATAAATTCGTTGATATCGAGCCGTGACTTTTTGAAGCTGTCAAGAAAGAAGCGGCCGTCCTTGTAAAGCAGTGCGGTCTTTCCGTTAAAAATTCGGCGCAGGGCTTGCGATTTGGAACAGATATATGAAATAAGTGCCGTTGCCACGCCGTATATTATCATTGCGATTATCGGAAAAATAGGACTTTTTTCAAGCTCGGTCGCCATTTCGGCGGCGATAGAGCCTATGGTGATGCCGTTGATATAGTCAAAAAGCGTGAGCTGAGACATCTGTCGGTTTCCGATAAGCTTGGCGAGCAGGAACAAAACCGCAAGCGAAGCAAGGCTTGAAAGTGCGACCTTTAAATAATCCGTTTAAATCACCCGATCTTATTAATAAATGCTTTCGCAGAGCTATTATGTCCGTTTTTTTCGGCTAAATGCGTGCTCGGCATAGCATAATATCACGGTGCAGAGAAAAATCAGCGACAACGCCGACATTCCCGAGCTTGCCGAGCCTTGGTGAACAGAGGGGATCGGGCGTGTCGAGGTCTCGATATATCGGGGAAAGAGCATATCAAAAACGACGATCAGTGTTGCCGACACCGTTCCATGAAGGAGCCGCGGCAGGATTATCGACAGAAAGCTCGGTTTGAATACCGATGAGGCCGAGGCGACCTGAAATATCACCGAAAGACCTCCGAAGCCCAAGAAAAACGCAAGCTTCGGAAGCTCTGAACGGCCGAAATGCCGTATTCCGCCCGTGATTTCGAGTAACGCGGCTGCGCCCTGCAAGCTTTCCGGCAGAAATTCCGACAGCCCGCCGACGGCACCCGAAAAGAAAATGACGAAAAAGCAAAGATTGAGCATGGCTCCGCCTGCTTCGGACACCGACTGAGTGAAGGCTTCGGTGAGTGGGCGAGGGATTTTGCAAGGCCGCGGTGCTTCAAAGGCAATTTTCGGCACTGCCGCTTTTTCGACTCTTTTCGGCAAGCGTTCCGCAACGGCGGCAAACAGAAGTGAGGTGCAAAGCATTGCCGCAAAAAGCCTCAGTCCGTCCGATCTGCTGTTTAAGGTGCCGACACCGACGGCGTTGATGACGAAGGCCGGCCCTGCGTTAACGCAAAAGGCAAGCATTCTTTCGGCTTGCGCTTTTGAAAGCTTGCCTTTTTCGAAGGCGCAAGCGATGAGCTTGGCTCCGACGGGATATCCTGCGACAAGTGAGATAAGAAGCACGGTGGCTTTTTCTCCGTCAAGGCGAAACAGGCGCTTACTTATCGGCGATATAAGCCGGCCGAGAATATTCGCAGCCTTGCTTTCAACGGCAAACAGAGACACCGCCGTAAAAAGGAAAAGCGACGGCACGGCACTGTCGGCACAAAGTAAAAGTCCGCTTTTGACTCCGCTCTTGACACTGTTTGAAAATATTATGAGCAGTATTGCCGAAGCTACCGTGAAAAACGGCAAGGCAAAGCTTTTAAGACGTAAAGCAGCACTCAATTTATCACACTCCGTTTAAGCTTGTTAAGCAGTACCGACAAGCTGAAATCCAACCGGAACGGATAATTTCGCTGCCTTCGACGTTGCTTAAGGATTGCTGTGAATGAAATTTATTCCTTGCTCATAAATATTCAAAAAGGAGTGTGCGATATGTCAAAAAGAATGAAACCCGATATCGGGACAGCTAAGCGAAAAATGCGTTTGTTTTCCGATATTCCCGAGCTTTCCGGCCCCATAATAAGCATAGCCGCCGATAGAGAAATGTCGGTCGACGGCTGCCGAGGTGTCGGTGATTATTTCGATAACAGGATCGTTTTGAATATAGGCAAGGGCAGCGTTACGGTGTCGGGTAACGGCTTGAGGATAACGTCGTTTACCGAAAGCACTGCGGTAATAAGGGGAAGAATTACCGCAGTTGAGTTTGATTTCGGGGTCGGTCAAAATGATAATTGAGCTTTTGAGATATATAAGAGGTTATGTCGGGTTTGAGATGCTCGGCGATTATCCCGAAAGGCTTCTGAATCAGCTTGCCGCAAACGGCATTTCGGCGTGGGGAATAAGCCGGAGCAAATCGAAGCTCAAAGCCTTTGTTTCGGTGGGGGATTATTTCAAAATAAGGGGCTGCCGAAGGAAAAACCGAGTGAGGACACGTGTGACCGAAAGACACGGCCTACCTTTTTTGATGAGAAGGCATAGGCTGAGGATAGGCTTTGCGGTGGGAGCGGTGTGCTGTATCATAGCCTTATTTATTCTGTCGGGCTTTATTTGGAATGTCAAAGTCGTCGGAAATCAAAGCATTACAGACAGTGAGATAAAGCAGATATGCTCTGAGCTCGGCCTCAAGGAGGGTGCGAGGCGGTCGGACATAGACGTCGGTCGGCTTAAAAGTCGTCTTGCATTGAGGTTTGACAAGGCGGCATGGGTGTCGGTAAATATCGAGGGTGTCAGAGCGACCGTGAATATTTCCGAAATAATCTCGGAAAAGGAGCCGCAAAAGGAGCCCTGCAACCTTATTGCGGAGCGTGACGGAATAATAACGGCGATTGAAGCGACCTCGGGAAGCATTTCGGTGAAGGTCGGTCAAACCGTGAAAAAAGGTGAGCTTCTGGTATCGGGAGTGACCGAGTTTAGGGACGGCGCCTATCGCTTCGGCACGGCCGAGGGCAAGATCATAGCCGAGACCGAACGTGAAATATCCTGCTTTGTCCCGTTTTCACACACCGAGCTTGTGCGCAGCGGACAAAGCGTGAAAAGGAGTGCTGTCTCGTTCTTCGGTGTCGATATTCCGCTTTATTTGGGAAGTGTCAAGGGATTTTATGAAACCGAAAGCTCGGTCTCCTGCTATGAAAACGGAGAGGCATATCTGCCGATAAGGGTAACCTCGACTGTGTTTTATGCACTTGAAGAGGTTACGGTTGAGCTTTCTGCCGAGCAGGCCGAGGCAGCCGCCGCCGAAAAGCTCGAAGAGCTGAAGAAGGCAAAGCTTGAAAATGCCGAAATTCTTTCCGAAATAAAGGAAATCGATACTTTGAGCGACGGAATAAGGCTTACTGCACGGTTAAAATGCAGGGAAAATATCGCAAAGTCGGATTTTATATTGATTTTAGGTGAAAAATAATGTACAATAGTAAAGTACAGTTGGAAGAGTATACCTAAATGCAAAAAGGCAGTGTGAAAATGACGACCGAGCAGACCATAAACGTTGAAAGAATCGAATATATTTACGGACTTTTCGGGAAGCTTGACGAAAACATAAAGCTTATCGAGGAGGAGTTTTCGGTAAAGGTTACGATGCGCTCGGGCGAAATAAAGGTCTCGGGCGGTGCAGAGGGCGTTGAGCGTGCGGTGCGGACCGTAAACGGACTGTTGACCGTTATGGGCAACGGCGAAGCGGTGACCGAGCAAAGTATTCGGTATCTTATTTCACTTGCCAAAGAGGGCGACGAAAACGGTATGGCGAAAATGGCCGACAACGGGTGCGTTTGCATCACGGCGTCGGGCAAGCCGATAAAGGCAAAAACGGTCGGCCAGAAGCGTTATGTTGAGGCTATCGGCGAAAATACAATAACGATAGGTGTCGGGCCTGCCGGCACGGGCAAGACCTATCTTGCCGTGGCAATGGCGGTTTCGGCCTTCAGAAAAAAGCAGGTCAACCGAATCATTTTGACAAGACCCGCCGTTGAGGCGGGCGAAAAGCTCGGATTTTTACCGGGCGATCTCCAACAAAAGGTCGACCCTTATCTGAGACCGCTTTACGATGCGCTTTTCGATATGCTCGGAGCGGAGACCTTTCAAAAATGTCAGGAGCGCGGCGATATTGAGGTCGCACCGCTTGCCTATATGCGAGGCAGGACGCTTGACGACAGCTTCATAATTCTCGATGAGGCGCAGAATACGACCTCTGAGCAGATGAAAATGTTTTTGACAAGACTCGGCTTTAACTCGAAGGCGGTCGTTACGGGCGATATAACCCAGATCGATCTTCCCGACGGAAAGCGTTCGGGACTTAAAGAGGTCTTGCATATATTAAAGGGTGTCGACGACATTGCGATATCGGAGTTTTACGAGCGTGACGTTGTCCGTCACCGACTTGTACAGCAGATAATCAAAGCATACGAAAAGTATGAGGAGAAAAAGCAAAGGAGCAAGCACAGTGGAGAAAGATAAGGTTAAGGTTACGATAGTCAACAAGCAAAAAGCATACAAGATACCCACGGGAATAAGGATGCTCATCCGCCGTGCCTGCATTGCGGTGCTCAAAACCGAAAATTTCAGCGACAGTGCCGAGGTCGAGGTGTCATTTGTTGATGACCGCCAGATACATGAGCTGAATAACGAGTTCAGGGGAATAGACCGTTCGACCGACGTTTTGTCATTCCCTTTGGGCGAAAACGGCGTTTACGACGAAAATCCCGCCACAGGTGCCAAAATGCTCGGAGATATAGTCATCTCGGTAGAGCACGCCGCCGCACAGGCCGAGGAATACGGGCACACCTTCCAGCGTGAGATGGCCTTTTTGACTGTGCACTCAATGCTCCATCTGCTTGGATACGACCACGTAAACGGCGGTATCGAGGCCGAGACTATGCGTGAGAAGGAAGAAACCGTGCTTGTTAAAATGGGACTTGCGAGAGAAGTTACTTTTATAAATTAAGGAAGTACATATGAATAACCAACAAAAATCGGCGTTTATCGCCATAGTCGGCCGCCCTAATGTGGGCAAATCGTCATTACTCAACCGAATACTCGGCCAAAAGGTCGCGATAGTATCGGACAAGCCTCAAACCACGCGTACACGCATAATGGGCGTGCATACCGTGGGTGACGACCAGATGGTTTATATTGACACTCCGGGCTTCCATAAACCGAAAAACCGCTTGGGAGAGCGGATGATGGATTCGGTCACGCAGGGACTTTCCGACGTTGATGCGGTCACCTTTGTGGTCGAAGCCTGTCCGAAATTCCGCTTGGATCCCGAAAATATGCCCAAGGCCGAGCTTGCCCTGCTTGAGGAAATCAAGCGCCGTCGGCTCAAAACGCTGCTTTGTGTCAACAAAATCGACCTGCTCAAGGACAAGAGCGATCTGTTAGAGGTTATTTCGGCATATTCCGCTCTTTATGATTTTCAGGCGGTGATACCGGTTTCGGCCGCAACGGGCGACGGAATATACGACCTTCTCGAGGAGCAGCTAAAATATGTTAAGCCGGCTCCGCACTTCTTTGCCGATGACGATGTCACCGACCAGGCCGACAGCGTTATGGTCGCCGAAATGATACGTGAAAAGCTGCTTCGTCTGCTTGATAAGGAAATTCCGCACGGTGTTGCGGTCGGACTTGAACGCTTCTTTGAGCGTGATACGGCATCGGGTGAGCCGATAATCGAGGCCGAGGCGGTGATCTACTGCGAAAAGGAGTCGCACAAGGGCATTATAATAGGCAAGGGCGGTGCGATGCTCAAAAAAATCGGCAGTCTTGCAAGATACGATATAGAAGAGTTTTTCGGCTGCAAATGCAATCTCAAGCTTTGGGTAAAGGTCAAGGAGGATTGGCGCAACCGTGACGGACTTATCCGTTCGTTCGGACTTGACAGCAAATAAATTAAATTTTAAAGCCTTTGGGTACGCTGCCGTTTAATCGCCGCTTTGCTGCACACAATATAAGTGTCAACAACAAAAAAGGAAAACGGTGATGAAATGGGTGCTTTCGAAGGCTGGGATAAATTCACGGTAACCGGCAGTGTGTATGACTATCTGGCATATATAAGTGCCGAAAGAAGGCTTAAGGAGCGTAATACGGGTGAAATTCACGACCGACGGCTTGATAATAAAGGAAAACAATGTCGGTGAAAGCGACCGTGTCGTTGTGGTACTGACGAGAGACAAGGGGCTGATAAGCGCATTTGTTTCGGGTGCAAGAAAGCCGAAGTCGAAAAACGCCGCCGCAACCGCTTTGCTTTGCTATTCCCATTTAACCTTCAATCAAACAAAGGAAACCTACCGGATAACCGAGTCCGAGGCGATCGATGTGTTTTTCGAGTTGCGCCGTGACATCGAGCGTTTAAGCCTCGCTCAGTACATATGTGAGCTTTGCGGTGCGGTCGTGCCTTATGAAGCCGAGAGTGAGGAATTTTTGCGGCTTGCACTCAATTCGCTTTATTTCATAGCACGTAAAAATTCCGACCTTCACGTAATAAAGGCAGTGACCGAGCTGAGACTTATGCTCATATCGGGTCTTATGCCCGACCTTGTCGGGTGCAGAGAGTGCGGAAGCGATCGTGTCTTTCCGTTATATCTCGATAATGCCAACGGAAACATACTTTGTGCCGACTGCCGGGCGGCCGCGCCTTATCACGAAGGCTTTTCCGAGCTTGACAAAACCACCTTTGCCGCTATGCGGCATATTGTATATTCCGATTTCGAACGGCTTTATTCGTTTTCTCTGCCGCCGCAAAGTGCAAGGTATTTGAGTCTTGTGACCGAGCGGTATCTTACCGTACAGCTTGACAGAAGGTTTAAGACCCTCGAATTTTTCAAAAGTCTTTTCATATGAACCCTTATATTTTGGAGAAAATATGACCTATACACAACACACAGAAGCCTTAGAGCTTGACAAAATACTGAAAAAATTAGCCGACCGTGCTTCAATGGCCGATGCCAAGGAGGCGGCACTGTCGCTGAGCCCCGAAACCGATATTGATGAGGTTCGCCGTCTTTTGGGACAAACCGACGATGCTTTCCGTCTGTCCTCAAGCTACGGCTCACCGTCCTTCGGAAACGCCTCCAATGTTTTGGGGGCATTGACACGTGCCTGCAGCGGCGGCGTGCTTTCAATGCGTGAGCTGCTCGACATCGCCGAGGTTTTGCGTATCGTGCGTTCGCTTAAGGAATGGCGTGCTCACTGCGAAAACGCCGAGTCCCCTTATATTGCCCTATATTTTGAGCGACTTACGGTCAACCGCTATTTCGAGGACAGGATAACCGCTTCGATCCGCTCAGAGGACGAGATGGACGACAACGCTTCGCCGAAGCTTAAGGATATCAGAAGAAAGATACATTCCGCCGAGCTTAACGTGCGTGACCGACTTGAAAAAATGGTTCGCTCGAGTCAGTATCAGAAGTTTTTACAGGATGCCATAATCACTCAGCGTGACGGAAGATACGTTGTTCCCGTGCGTGCGGACAGCCGCTCCGAGGTTCCCGGTCTGCTTCACGACACCTCATCGTCGGGAGCGACACTGTTTATCGAGCCTATGGCGATAGTTGAGATAAACAACGAGATAAGAGAGCTTAAGATAAAGGAAAAGGAGGAGATCGACCGCATTTTGGCCGAGCTTTCGGGCGAAGCGGCGACCTTTGCTCCCAACATTACCGTGTCATATGAGGCGACGGTCTCACTCTGCCTCATTTTCGCAAAGGCCTCACTTGCCTTTGAAATGCGTGCCTGCAAGCCCAATGTGAATTCAGAAGGCAGGATATATTTAAAAAACGCAAGGCATCCGCTGCTTGACAAAAAGACCGTTGTGCCCGTTACGATTCCGCTCGGAAGTGAGTATGATACGCTGATAATCACCGGCCCCAACACCGGCGGCAAAACCGTTTCCATAAAAACGGTCGGACTTTTAACGCTTATGACTATGTGCGGACTGCTGATCCCCGTGTCGGACGGCAGTGAAATATCGGTCTTCAACAACGTTTTGGCCGATATCGGCGATGAGCAGTCGATCGAGCAGTCACTGTCGACCTTTTCCTCACATATAAAGAGGATAATCGATATTATGGAGATCGCCGACGACCGTTCGCTTGTGCTGATAGACGAGCTCGGAGCAGGTACCGACCCGGTTGAGGGCGCGGCACTTGCACAGGCGATACTTATGGAGCTGAGGAGAAAGGGCGTTACCGTCGGTGCAACCACCCACTATGCCGAGCTTAAGTCCTTTGCACTTGAAACTCCCGGCGTTTGCAACGCAAGCTGTGAGTTTGACGTGACGTCGCTCAAGCCGACCTATCGCTTGCATATCGGTCTGCCGGGCCGCTCGAACGCATTTGCCATTTCGGAAAGGCTCGGACTTCCGACCGAAACGGTTGCTCTTGCGAGAAGTCTTGTGAAGGACGAGGATTCGAGATTTGAGCGTGTCGTTGTGGCACTCGAAAAAGCTACCTTCGAAGCCGAAGCCGACCGAGCCGAGGCCGCACGTCTCAAGGGCGAGATGGAGTCGCTCAAGGCCAAGCGTGAAGCGCAGGCCGACGAGGTGATGAAGCTCAGAGAGAGCACCATGCAAAAAGCACGTGAACAGGCGAACGCCTTGGTCGACCGTGCGAGAGCCGAAGCGGAGCGATTGCTTTCCGAGCTTGAAGCACTGAAAAAAAGCGACAGCAGCGTTGAGGAGCGAATCAGGCGTGCCAGAGCCGAGGTCAAGGGCGGAATTTCGAGAATGCGGGATGCCGCCGACCCGGTCGAGGAAAGCAGACAAAACGGCGGCGGTTTCAAGGCTCCGCTCAAAAAGGGCGACCGTGTTATGCTTGCCGATATAAAAAAGGAAGCCGTTGTTCTCGAAGACCAAAAGGGCGAC
Source organism: uncultured Eubacteriales bacterium (assembly GCA_964634675.1). Classification (GTDB taxonomy): domain Bacteria; phylum Bacillota; class Clostridia; order Oscillospirales; family Acutalibacteraceae; genus UMGS172. The sequence goes on along the minus strand of CAZWLH010000022.1, from coordinate 4,664 downwards.
GACGTGCTGATACAGGCCGGAATAGTCAAAACAAAGGTGTCGGTCGGCAGTCTTATGCCGATTGACAAAACGAAGAGCAAGGTTGCCAAGACGAGAACGGTCAAGCGTCCGACGGGTATAGATACAAATGTTCGCACCGCACAGAGCGAGATCGACATTCGCGGCTATACCGGTGACGAGGCGGCACTTGAGCTTGACCGCTTTATCGACAGCTCGGTTATGGGCGGACTCAACACGGTGTGGATAATTCACGGAAAGGGAACCGGTGCGCTCAAAAAGGCCGTACACGCCTATTTAAGAACCAATCCGTCGGTCAAGGATTACAGATTCGGTGTATACGGTGAGGGTGAGGACGGAGTTACGGTTGTCACCTTAAAATGACTCTTTAATTGACATTTTTACCTTTCGGTAATATAATTGAACTATTATTTATGCAGGAGGTGCGGATTTGGAAAAGAATACCGACCGCAGAAGCTTTTTTGCCGATTTTAAAAAATATCTGCCGCTTTTGCAAAATTTGGCAGGCAGGGATTTTAAAATAAAATACCGTCGCAGCGTGCTCGGCGTGGCTTGGAGTATACTCAATCCGTTGCTCACAATGCTTGTTCTGACACTTGTTTTCGGCTTTATGTTCGGAATCAGAGAGTATCCGAACGTTGCCGATTTTGCCTGCTTTTACATAGTCGGCGCGGCGTTGTGGAACTTCTTTTCCGAGGCGACGAGCGGCTCAATGACCTCGGTTTTGGCTTCTGCCTCACTTATCAAGAAGGTATATATCCCGAAATATATTTTTCCGCTTGAAAAATGCCTTTTCTCGCTGATAAATTTTGTGTTTTCACTGATAGCCGTGGCGATCGTTATGGTTATCCGTCACAGTCACATCAGCCCCGGAATTACTATGCTGATGCTTCCCGTGCCGGTGATCTACTGCCTTATGTTTATTGTCGGAATAAGTCTGTTTTTGTCGGCGGTGTGCGTATTTTTCCGTGATATAATACACCTTTACGGCGTTATTCTGACCCTTTGGATGTACCTCACAACGCTTATTTATCCCTTGAGTATGATCGAAACAAGGATCAACTATGATTCGACATTGCAAGTTTTGGCATTAAGGGTGATAAAATACAATCCGATGTCGGTGTATATAAACACCTTCCGTGATGTTGTGCTCAACAACACCTGGCCGTCGGCCGAGCAGCATTTGCTTTGCATAGCATACGGTGTGATATCGCTTATTATCGGGATTTTGACCTTCAGAAAGCTTCAAAAGAAGTTTATTCTTTATATCTGACGGCAGAGCAGTAAAACGGAGGTTTATGATGCAGAACAATTTTGCGGTCGAGCTTCGAGATATTGAAATGCACTTCAATATGAACAAGGAGAAGCTTCAAAGTCTTAAAGAATATCTTCTCAAGTTTTTCAAAAGAGAACTGCAGTATGAGGATTTCGTAGCGCTCAGCGGCGTTACTTTCAATATTGAAAAGGGCGATGTTTTCGGCATTGTCGGACTCAACGGCTCGGGCAAGTCGACCTTGCTCAAAATCATTTCGGGCATACTTACTCCGACATCGGGCAGTGTTGTGACGAGGGGTGTTATCGCTCCCCTGATAGAGCTCGGAGCAGGCTTCGACCTTGAGCTTACCGCAAGGGAGAACATATATCTCAACGGCTCGGTGCTCGGATTTTCCAAGGCCTATATGGACGAGCACTTTGACGAGATAGTCGAATTTTCCGAGATGAGTGAATTCCTCGACACGCCGATGAAGAACTACTCGTCGGGAATGATAGCACGAATCGGCTTTGCGATAGCGACTATGACTGTGCCGGATATCCTTATCGTCGATGAAATATTGGCGGTCGGAGATTTCAAGTTTCAGGAAAAGTGCGAGGCGCGTATCAACGAAATGATGAACAACGGCCGCACGACGGTTATCGTTGTTAGCCATTCAATGGGGCAGATAGAGCGGCTTTGCCGCCACTGCGCTTGGCTTGAGCACGGTAACTTGAAGATGATAGGCGACACCGAAACGGTTTGCAATGCCTATAAAAACGCTTGATATTTCGGGCGTTAATTTGAATTTGAGGCAAAGTAATGGAAAAACAGAAAAGAGTTGCCGCAATACACGATATATCCGGCTTCGGCAAGTGCTCACTGACGGTTGCACTGCCGGTCATATCTGCGGCAGGTATCGAGACCTCGGTCATCCCGACAGCGGTGCTTTCAACGCACACAGGCGGACTGACTGGGTATACACACCGCGATCTCACCGAGGATATGCCTGCGGTTATTGAGCATTGGAAGTCGTTGGGACTTACCTTTGATGCGATATTCAGCGGATATTTGGGCTCGGTAAGGCAGATCGATATAGTCAGTGACTTCTTGGACAGCTTCAAAAGCGAAAAGTGCCTGGCGATAGTCGACCCTGCGATGGCCGATAACGGCAGGATGTATGCGCTTTTCGATATGGAGTTTGCACAAGCGATGAAGCGGCTTTGCGGCAAGGCAGATATAATTGTTCCGAACATAACCGAGGCCTGCTTTATGACGGGCCTTGAGTATTCCGGCGGCCCTTATACGGTCGAATATATCGAAAGCTTGCTGTGTGAGCTGTCAAAGCTCGGCCCAAAGCAGATCGTGCTGACCGGTGTCAGCTTTGATGAAAAATCCGTGGGAGCGGCCTGCTTTGATGCAGTGTCAAAAAAGACCGATTACATATTGCGTAAGCGGTTCGACGGTATGTTCCACGGCACGGGTGATGTTTTCGCAAGTGCATTGACTGCGGCATTGCTTTGCGGTAAGCCATTGAAAAAGGCAACAGAAATTGCGGTCGATTTCACGGTCGGAAGCATTGAGCGCACTGCCTGCGGTATGACCGATCATCGGTACGGTGTCGATTTTGAGCACGGTCTCGGCGATTTTATAAATGCACTGAAGAAATAATTAAAAACGGATTTGAGGCAATAACCTCAAATCCGTTTTTTTTTTCGTTGTCGGTATTCAGCTGTTAAAAACGGTCTGCAACAAGCATAAATGCAGTCAGAATGATAAGAAACAAAAAATTAAAGGCCGAAAAGTACTTTATATAGTATCCCGACTTGCCCGGGTTATATTTAATATACTGACGGAAGGTTATAAGGCTCGCAAGTGAGGCGATAAGCGTGCCGACCCCGCCTATGTTGACTCCGACGAGCAGGCTTTCATAATCGGCAGTGAAGCGGGACAGCAGTATCGCAGAGGGAACATTGCTTATCACCTGACAGGAAAGCACGCTGAAAATCAGTGTGTTTTTATTCAAAAGGAAGGAAAAGAGCTGACGGACGGCTTCGATACGTGCCATATTTCCGGCAAATATAAAGAAGAAAACAAATGTGAAAAGCAGTCCGTAATCGACATCGCGCAAGGCTCGGCGGTCGGCAAATAAAAGCACCGCAGGGATCACGGCAAGTCCCACCGCATAGTGAATACCCCTGAAAACTATCGCTATCGAGAGTGCGAAAAGTGCAAGGTAGAGTGCCGTGCGCTTGGGGTCAAGCGATATTTCACCGTCGGGAAGGGAAAGCGGCTCGGGCTTCACAAACACTATGCAGGACAGTGTTATCAGCACGACCGATAAAATAAACGGCGGCGCCATTATCGCCATAAATTCAAGGTTCGGAATTTCAAATTTTGTGTATAAATAAAGATTTTGAGGATTGCCAAACGGGGTCAGCATACCTCCTAAATTTGCGGCAATGTTTTGCATAACAAATGTAAATGCCATAAGCTGCTGCTTTTTTGTGGTCGTCAGTACGAAATATCCGAGCGGCAAAAAGGTCAGCAGTGCCATATCGTTTGCAATGAGCATTGAGCCTATAAAGGTTATGTATATCAACGCCAGAATGCAGATTCGGGCGTTTTTGAAAAGCATTACGACCTTGCGGGCAAGCATATAGAAAAAGTTTATGTTTCTAAGGGCGCACACGACCGCTAAAACGCAAAACAGACAAGTGAGTGTTTTGAAGTCGAAATACCCGAGATATTCCCTGTCGGGAGGCATTATGAAGCAGGTCAACGCCGCCGCAAAAAAAGCAATTACCGCAACAAGATTTTTTCGCACAAATTTTTTGACTTTATCCGAGAATGTGTCTGTCAATTGGTCGTCCTCCAAAGCTCTTAATGATACAACGTCGGGAATTATACCACAAAGCGGCGGCATTTGCAATATTTCAAACGGGGTGAAGCTGTACACGCCGAAATTCGCAAGATTGACATAAATTTTCGAATCAATTATCCGTATACAATTAGTAATCCACATTATTAACAGGGTTATCCACAGGAAAAAGCCGCCAATTAACCTGTTATTGTGTTAAAAGTCGAGTTGATTGTTAAAAACATTGGGGAAAAGTCGAATAACTATTCAGGTTCTTTAGTCGACATAATCCGTGAAAACTCGAGCCCGAACACTTAAAAATACATTTTGTATTCCGTTGTCCACTTGACAGCCAAAGCACCGCAACACACGAAAATAAGTGCCGTAAAGCGGAAGTTGTATTCAGCCTTATGGAGGAGCTTATGCGAAAAATTGAGATTAAAAATACAATCTTTCCAAAACCCTTGATATTTCAAGGGTTTTCGCCTATCAAACACTCAAATTTAATGTATTTTCCCTTGTTTTTGCCCTTAC
>CAZWLH010000021.1:0-19260 GCA_964634675.1 uncultured Eubacteriales bacterium | reverse complement strand
ATAATATATAGAAGAATAGGCACTTTCAACCGTTACCCGCTACCTTGAACCTGAAAAAGCCCTTAGTTTTTAGGGTTTTCATAGGTAACGGTTCACATTGTTCATCCGTTACCAAGTGATACCTTGAACCGATACCAAGAAAGGACAGGTGAAAACATGAGTGAAAAGAAGAAATTGACTGCAAGACAGTATTTAGAGCAGTTACAGGAATTAGATACAGTAATCAATCAGGATTTAGAAAGGCTTAAAGAAATGAAAGCTGATGCAACCAGTACAGGCGGTATTGATTATTCAAGGGAACGTGTGCAGACTTCCACATCAGGGGACAAATTGTGTAATGATGTGACCCGGTATGTGACACTTGATGAAGAAATCAATGCGGAAATTGACCGTTTTGTTGATGCAAAGAACCAAATTATATCTGAAATCAGGGGTCTGCACGTGAATAATTACATTCAAGTGTTGTTCAAGGTGTATGTGCAATTTAAAAGTGTTCGTCAGGCTGCAAAGGAAATGAAAAAGTCATATTCCTATGTGATTGAATTGCATAACAAGGCACTTGCATTGTTTGAAGAAACCTATAAAAACCTATATTATCTTACATAAAACCTACATCATTTGACGATTGACAACAGGATTTGTTGCGTTTATGATAGGCTTGTCAAACTGTTGCTGATTGAAAGTAATTTCAATCAGCAATTTTTTATGCCTATTTTTGACGGAAAGGGGTGAATATCTATGGCAAAAAGGCAGTTAAGTGAACAAAGGCAGCGTTTTGTTGATGAATACCTGATTGACCTGAATGGTACACAGGCAGCAATAAGGGCGGGATATTCACCAAAAACTGCACAGGAACAATCATCAAGGTTGTTATCAAATGTTATGGTTCAGGAAGCTATTAGTAAGGCAATGGCAGAAAGAAGCAAACGAACAGGAATCAATCAGGACAGGGTTGTTTTAGAACTTGCTAAGATTGCCTTTGTAAAAATGACGGACGTTGTTGACCCTGATACTGGTGAAATACTTCCAAATGCTTCTGATGATGACCTTGCCTGTATTGAATCAGTGAAGTTCAAACAGTCAGATAATCAGTACGGTGGAAGCATTGAACGTGAAGTGAAATTATCATCCAAGATGAAAGCACTGGAACTGTTGGGTAAACACTTGGGTATGTGGAATGACAAGATTGACGTGAATGTTGCAGTTCCGATTGTAATATCAGGTGAAGATGCCCTTGAAGATTAGGCGGGTGATTGCCTATGGTAAAAGAACGTAGCATATCATCACAATATGTGTTTGGGTACATGAAATACATTTTGTACCCGGAAGATTACAAACCAAAGACTTCCAAAGGTAAACAGGTTGTAAAACTGCCGGAAGTAGTTGGTAAGGGTTACGGTACATTTTGGCGGTGGAAAGGTAGATACAGGGTGTGCAAAGGTTCACGTGCATCCAAGAAATCAAAAACCACTGCACTTTGGTACATAACCAACATGATGAAATACCCTGATGCAAACTTACTTGTTGTCAGGAAAACATTCAGAACTTTGAAAGATTCCTGTTTCACAGAATTGAAATGGGCTATTCACCGTTTAGGTGTTGATGCACACTGGGAAATTAAGGAATCACCACTTGAAATGACCTACAAACCGACAGGGCAAAAGATATATTTCAGGGGTCTTGATGACCCGCTGAAAGTAACCAGTATCACAGTTGATATTGGTTGCCTTTGTTGGATGTGGATAGAAGAAGCATACGAAATCAGTTCAGAAGATGATTTCAATATGCTTGATGAATCTATTCGTGGTGCTATCCCGGAAGGTTCAGGGTTGTTCAAACAAATCACCCTGACATTGAACCCTTGGAATGAACACCACTGGATAAAGAAACGATTCTTTGACAACCCGGATGATGAAACACTTGCAATGACCACCAACTATAAATGCAATGAATGGTTGGATAAGGCTGACTTGAAGGTCTTTGAAACAATGCGGAAACAGAATCCAAGACGTTACAAAGTAGCGGGACTTGGTGACTGGGGTATTGTTGACGGTCTTGTATATGAGAACTGGGAAGAAAAAGCATTTTCGATTGATGAAGTCAAGACTATACCGGGTGTGAAATCCGTCTTTGGTCTTGACTTTGGTTATACAAATGACCCTTCTGCACTGTTTTGTGGTTTTATAGACCAGTCAAGCAAAACTATTTGGGTCTTTGATGAAATGTATAAGCCCGGCATGAGTAATGAAGCTATTGCAGCGGAAATCTTGCGAATGGGTTATCTGAAAGAAAAGATAACTGCTGATTCCGCTGAACCTAAGAGCATTGACCGCTTGCGGGAACTGGGATTGAAGGGAATACGAAAAGCCCGCAAGGGTAAGGATTCCATAAACAACGGTATTGACTTCATTCAAGACTATCACATTATAGTTCATCCAAGGTGTGTGAACTTCATCACTGAAATCAGCAACTATCAGTGGGACACAGACACCAAGACCGGGAAGAAGCTGAACATTCCTATTGATGACTTCAATCATCTTATGGATGCAATGCGTTATGCAGTTGAAAATATCGCAAAAGGTGATGCGTTCAGTTTTGATTAAGACGTTACCGGGTAGGATGCACAGTGTCAGCAACCTTGATTATGGGAAGGGTCAGCGGTTGTCAAATACCTTACTCCGGGGACGGTGGCACTTGGTCACCGTTTATGGCACTTGCATCACTGCTTTTTTGAATTTAAGAAACAAATTAGTAACAATAACGTGCATGATTTCAGGATTCATGCACGTTACGTTTATATTACACAATGAAAGGGGTGAATTGAACCATGTTCAGCAACCTTATTGATACACTGACATTGAAGGTCAGCAATTTCATACTGCAAGGTGTTCATTCAAGGATGACTGACAAGCAGTTTCTTGAAAAGGAAATCCAAAAGTGGGAATATTCCCCTAAACGTATGTTACAAATCAAAGGTTTCCTGTATTATCAGGATGAACATGATATATTGACCCGCAAAAGGACAATGATAGGTGAGGACGGAAAACTTGAAGTAGTGGAAAACCTACCGAACAACCGCATTATTGATAATCAGTATGCAAAAATGGTCAATCAGAAAACAAACTATCTGCTTGGTCAGCCTATTACTTTTGATTGTGACAATGAACCTTATGTTGAACTTCTCAAAAAGGTGTTCAACAAGAAGTTTATGAAAACAATGAAAAATAGTGGCAAGGCTGCATACAATGGCGGTATTGCTTGGTTATATCCGTACTACACAGAATTAGGGGAATTTGCTTTCAGATTGTTCCCCGCTTATGAAATTCTTCCATTTTGGAAAGATTCTGAACACACCATTTTGGAATTTGCGGTTAGAATGTATGTGGTAATGGGATATGAAGGAACAACCCCAGTCATCATCAAGAAAGTTGAAGTGTATGATTTGGATGGTGTTCACAAGTTCATTTATGATAAGGGGTCATTGATTCCTGACATTGTGAACGGTGAAACCCCGGATGTTCCGCACGTTACTATGATTGACGGTACTGGAAAGGTGACAGGGTTCAACTGGTCACGTGTTCCGTTGATTCCGTTGAAATGCAATGATGAAGAAATACCGTTACTGAAAAGGGTCAAGTCCTTACAGGACGGTATCAATGTTATGTTGTCGGACTTTGAAAATAATATGCAAGAAGATGCCCGCAACACTATTTTGGTGTTGAAGAACTATGACGGTCAGAACCTTGGTGAGTTCAGAAAGAACCTTGCAACCTATGGTGCGGTTAAGGTGCGTTATGACGGTGACACAAAGGGCGGTGTTGAAACCCTTGAAATCACAGTCAATGCGGATAACTACAAGGCTATTGTAGAAATCTTCAAAAAGGCACTGATTGAAAACGCAATGGGTTATGATGCCAAGGATGACAGACTTTCCGGCAATCCAAATCAGATGAACATTCAATCAATGTATTCTGACATTGACATTGATGCAAATGATACTGAAACAGAATTTCAGGCAGCATTTGAAGATATACTTTGGTTTGTGAACGCACACCTTGCAAATACTGGTCAGGGTGATTTTGAAGGTCAGGAAGTCACTGTTATATTCAACAGGGATATTCTAATCAATGAATCAGAAGCTATTGATAATTGTCAGAAGTCTATGGGTATTCTGTCAGATGAAACAATCGTTAGTATGCACCCTTGGGTGGATGACCCACAAAAGGAACTGGAACGTTTGGAAAAACAGAAGCAGAAGCAACAGGAAGAACTTGAAAAACAGTATAATCCTTTCATGCAGAAGCCTACTGACCCAAACAATCCTGATGATGACCCAACACAAGGCGGTGATGAATAATGTCAAGTTCCGCATATTGGAAAAAGCGGTTTGAACTTCTTGAACAGTCGCAGAACCAGTTGGGTGTTCAGTGCTATGCTGATATTGAAAGGCAGTACAGACAAACCCAAAAACAGATAGAAGGTCAATTATCTGCTTGGTATCAGCGGTTTGCAAAGAATAATGGTGTGACCATTCAGGAAGCCCGCAAGATGCTGACCAGTAAGGAACTGGAAGAATTTAAGTGGGATGTGCATGAGTACATCCGCTATGGTCAGGAAAATGCAATCAATGGTGCTTGGTGTAAGCAGCTTGAAAACGCATCAGCCCGGTTTCACATCAGTCGATTGGAAGCCTTGAAGATTCATACACAACAATCACTGGAAGTGATGTTTGGGAATCAGTTGGATTCCATTGATTCAGCAATGCGGGGTATTTACACAAGCGGGTATTATCATACCGCCTTTGAAATACAGAAAGGTGTGGGTGTCGGTTGGGACTTTTCCACACTGGATGATAAGCAGATTGCAAAGGTCATCAATAAACCTTGGTCTGCTGACGGTAAGAACTTTTCACAAAGAATTTGGGGCAACCGTCAGAAGTTGGTCAATGAACTGAATACTGAACTGACCCGCAATATTATCTTAGGGCAAGACCCGCAGAAAGCAATAGATGCGATTGCCCGGAAGATGAACACATCAAAGTCAAATGCGGGTCGATTGGTTATGACAGAAGAAGCCTTTTTCGGTTCCGCAGCACAAAGGGACTGTTTCACTGAACTGGACGTTGAACAGTTTGAAGTGGTTGCAACCCTTGATTCACATACTTCTGATATTTGTCAGGATATGGACGGTAAACACTTCCCTATGTCACAATGGGAAGTTGGAACAACTGCACCGCCTTTTCACGTGCGTTGCAGAAGTACCACAGTACCGTATTTTGATGATGACTTTGGTTCAGTCGGTGAACGTGCTGCAAGGGGTGCAGACGGTAAGACTTACCATGTACCGGGTGATATGAAATATAAGGACTGGAAGAAAGCCTTTGTTGAAGGTGACAAATCAGGATTGCAAGAAATTACACCTGATGATACAATGACAGTGGAAGATTTAAACGCACAAATCACAGACTTAAAGAAGCAGTTCACTGATGTGACAGATGGTTATTCTTATGATGACTGGTTCAGTGATTTCAGTTCTATTGAAGAAGGTTATGGTGAAGTTTCAGATAATGATACATCATTCAATAAACTAAAAGAACTTGACCAAAAGATTAAAAATACTATAAAGAAAAAAGCAGAACTTGAACCGTCAGTTACTACAAGGAAACAGATTGATGCGGGTCATGGAAAAGTACCTGATGAAGAACTGGATGTGTTTAATGAAAAGGCATATCAAAGTATTCTTGAAGAAACTGGGTATTCTGAATCAGATGCACAGGAATTTCATAAAAATATGCAGTATTATTTTGGCGGTAACTATGAAGCATTTACCACTGGTCAAGCACCAAAAGAAACTGCAATAATTGATGCGGGACTTTCCAAGATGCAACCGTATGATGGTGAAATTTATCGTGGCATGGGATTCCTTGAAGATGCGGTTGATGATTATGAGAAATTCAGGACGTTGAAAGTTGGTGCTGAATTACCAACGAGGTCTTGCATTTCTTCTTGGACAAGTAACCTTGAATCATCTTATGGTTTTGGTGGTTTGCCGGAAGCATATAGGGACACGGTACTGATTAAATGTGTTAAGAATAAAACATCAGTCGGTGTGCAGCATATTTCTAAATTCAGAGATGTTGAAGCGGAAGTATTAGCAAGAAGTGATGCAAGGTGGGTTGTAAGGAAAGTGACAACCCGCAGTTCCTATGATGCGTATAAAGAATACCTTGAAACATTGGACGGAAAAGACAAGGATTTTTATACAAATTATTTGGAAGATACGGAAAGTGATTTCAGAAGTCACCTATACACAGTGATTGAGGTGGAAGAACTATGAAGCAAGATAATACATTAGATTGGAAAATGCTTGAACTATTGGCAAAAGCAGAAAAAGAAGGCAATCTTGGTGAAGTAGGTTTAAGACAACTTGAACGATTGCGAACAATAGCACAAGATGAAAATAGGGAACGATTTTGTTCACCTATTGAGCATGATTAGAAACACCGTCAAATAGGCGGTGTTTTCTTATACCCTGACAAGTTATCAGGTAAATAAAAATACTTGCTATTTGACCGTTATATGAGGTCAGAAAGGGGGGGTTCAAACGGTAATGAAAAGGAAAACTTAAAAGAAAGGTTAAGGTGGTCTTTTATTATCTCCCGGTCACTGGGTTAGTGTGGCAACGCAGAGCATCCGCAAGGGTGCTTTTTCTTTGCGGGTTGTCAAGCGTATAACCGAACAAACCAAACAATCATGTGTGAGTGAACACGTACAAAAACGTAATTGAAAGTGAGGAAAAAGAAATGACAAGAAAAGAATTAGAAGATTTAGGACTTTCCAAGGAACAGGTTGATGCAGTTATCAAAATCAATGGTGCGGATATTGAAAATGCAAAGTCTGCATCTGCTGCTGAAATCAAGAATTTGCAGACAGAAGTGTCCGGGTTAAAGACACAGGTATCTGATAGAGATAAGCAGCTTGAAACACTCAAAACTACTGCCGGGGATAATGAAGCATTGACAAAACAGATTGCTGATTTACAGGCAGAGAACACCAAGACTAAAGAAGCCCATGAATCTGAAATGACCCAGTTGAAGGTTGAATTTGCAGTTGAAAAGGCATTGACCGGGGCAAATGCAAAGAACGTCAAGGCGGTCAAGGCACTGTTAGACCTGACAGATGCAAAACTTGACAAAGAAGGGAATGTCAAGGGGTTACAGGAACAGATTGAAAAGTTGGTTGCAGATGAAAGCACCAAGTTCTTGTTTGATGTTAAGCAGAACCCACAGAATCAGCAGCAGTTCAAGGGATTTCAGCCGGGTGCATCCGTAGAACAACCGGGTGCGGGCGGTGAAACTGATTTCTCTAAGATGACCTATGAACAGATTGCTGCATATATGGATGCGAACACTAACGCATAATTTTTAATTAAATGAAAGGTAGGTAAAAAGACAATGGCAAAATTTGATGCTAAGAGTTTCAATGAACAGGCATTTGGTAAGTACATGAGTGCGATTCCAAATGTGAAGCTGAACAAGTTGCGTAAATCTCGTGCAATCGTTGGTGATGCAAGATTACGTGAAACATTCGTGAACAATTCACAGACTGGTACTGTTTATGCGGTACTTCCTTACTTTGGTTTGCTTTCCGGCACACCGCAGAACTATGACGGTGTTTCCAATGTTACACCGGGCAAGACTGACACCTTTGAACAGGGTGTATTCACCTTTGGTAGAATGAACGGTTGGACGGAAGCTGACTTTTCTTATGATGTGACTGGTGGTGTTGATTTCATGGCAAATGTCAGAAATCAGATTAACACATACTGGAATGAGGTTGACCAAGATATTATTCTTGCAATCTTAAAGGGTATTTTCAGCATGGCAGCAACAGGAACAGGTGCAATCAAGACTGCTAACGCAGCCTTTGTTGATGCACACACTTATGACATTAGTAAAAGCGGTGAAGATGCTGCAACTACTGATGCAATGCTTATGGATGCAACTACCCTGAACAGTGCAATTCAGAAGGCTTGTGGTGATAACAAGCAGAAGTTCAGTCTTGTATTCTGTCACAGTGCAGTTGCAACACACCTTGAAAACCTGAAACTGCTTGCGTACTTAAAGTACACTGATGCAGAAGGTGTTGAACGTGACCTTGAAATGGGTACTTGGAACGGTAGACTTGTAATCGTTGACGATTCTATGCCTGTTGAAACAAAGAACGTTGGTGAAACTGGCGGTGATGTTTCCCTTTATACCACATATATCCTTGGTGAAGGTGCTATTGGTTTTGAGGACGTAGGTGCAAAAGTGCCTTATGAAATGGTTCGTGATGCAAAGACACGTGGTGGTGAAGATACCCTTATTTCTCGTAAGAGAAAAGCAGTGTCCGTTGCGGGTGTTTCTTACCTGAAAGCAAAACAGGCAACAAATTCCCCTACAAATGCGGAACTTGAAAACGGTTTGAACTGGTCACTTGTAAACAACAGTGACGGTAAGGCTATTGCACACAAGGCAGTACCTATTGCACGTATCATTTCCAGAGGTTAAGCCGGGAAAGGGTCAGGTGATGCAATATGTTCAGTGTTGATATAGTCAAAGAACGGTTGAAATCATTTGGTTATGAGGTCAAGGAAAGTGATGAATTTTCCTTGACCTTTTGCGTTGAGAAAGTACGCAATTCAATCAAAAATGAAATCAACTGGGCTGATGTGCCGGAAGGATTGGAACACGTTGCGGTTGATATGACCGTTGGTGAATTTCTTCTTGCTAAGAAAACTTTTGCACCTGATGACCTTGCAACGTTCAATTTAGATTATGCAGTTAAGCAGATTCAGACAGGGGATACCAACACCGTCTTTGCAGTCGGTGACGGTTCAATGACCCCTGAACAAAGGTTGACCACCTTCATCAATTACCTTTTAACCTATGGAAAGGCTGAATTTAATTCATTCAGACGTTTGCGGTGGTAGATGCTATTCAGGCAGCAAAGATTGCTGCAAGAAAGGCTATTGAAAGCACCTATGACGGTGTTGCAGTAGTTGAAGAATATCAACAGGTAAAGGATGAGGTCACAAAACTGACAAACGGTAAACCAGTGGTTGTATTGGAAAATCAGCCTTGCCGATTGTCATTTGAACGTTTGCAAATTGTAAATCAAACGGAATCCGCAGCAACAGTGACACAGACCACAAAACTATTTATATCACCTGATGTTGTTATCAAACCGGGGTCAAAAATAACGGTGACACAGGCAGAGAAAACTGCTGAATATACTTACAGTGGTGTTCCCGCAGTGTATGACACACACCAAGAAATTGTTCTTGACCTGTTTACCGACTGGACTTAAATGGGAAGGTTTGGAAGTTTTGACATTAGGGGTCTGAAAGAGTTTCAGGAAGAATTGAACAAACTGCAAGACCCTGATAAGTTTGTGGAATCGTGTGCAAAGGAACTTGCTGCAAGGTTACTTGCAAAGGTCATCAAACGAACCCCAGTAGGTCAGTATTCTAAGGGGTCAGGTAAAACAGGCGGTACACTTAGACGTGGGTGGACTGGTCAGAAAAGAGCATCTGCACAGAATTATGCAGATTCTTTGACCGTTCACCATTTTGGTGACACTTACGTCATTGAGATTGTGAACCCGGTAGAATATGCTTCATACGTGGAATACGGTCACAGAACCGCAAATCACAAAGGGTGGGTGCCGGGGCGGTTTATGATGACAATTTCTGAACAGGAACTTGCATCTATTGCCCCAAATGTACTTGAAGCAAAAATTAAGAAGTATTTGAAGGGGTGCATGAAATGATAAATACAATAATTCAGTCAATTAGCATCACTTTAGATGCGGAATTTAATGAAAAAGAATATGGTTTCCACATGGAAGAAGTGAAACAGGAGTTGAAAGAACCCTGTTTTTTTATTGCGTGTTTGAACCCAACAACTGAACTTTTCCTTGGAAAGCGGTATTTCAGGAAGAACAAGTTTGTTATTCAGTATTTTCCTAAATCAAAAGAGAATTTACAGAGTGAGTGCAACGCAGTCACAGAAAGAATGACTTGGTGCTTAGAATACCTTACAACCACAACTGGTGATAAGTTCCGGGGGACAAAGATGAACAGTGAAGTGATAGACGGTGTTCTGAACTTCTTTGTGAACTATGACTGTTTTGTTTACAGGGTTGAACAGAATGAAGTCATGGAAACCTTGGAATCAAACACCACAGTGAACTGAAAGGAAGGTGAAGAAGTTGGTGGGTAAAAAGAAAACTAACAGTGCGGAAGCAAAGAGTTCAGCAACCGTTGAACAGAAGTTCAGCAAAGCACAGATTCTTGCATCTGCACAGTATGCAAACAGAAGGGACTTGGTGGATGCCCTTCTTGAAGCTGAAAAGCAGTACACCAAAAAAGAAGTTGATGAACTTATCAACAAATTTATGAAAGGAACGGTGAAATAAAATGGCATTAGGTGGCGGTAGTTTTACTACACAAAACAAAGAATTACCGGGTGCGTATATCAATTTTGTATCAATGGCATCCGCATCTACAACCTTGTATGCAAACAGAAGGGACTTGGTGGATGCCCTTCTTGAAGCTGAAAAGCAGTACACCAAAAAAGAAGTTGATGAACTTATCAACAAATTTATGAAAGGAACGGTGAAATAAAATGGCATTAGGTGGCGGTAGTTTTACTACACAAAACAAAGAATTACCGGGTGCGTATATCAATTTTGTATCAATGGCATCCGCATCTACAACCTTGTCTGCAAGAGGTATTGCCACAATGCCCCTTGAAATGGACTGGGGTGTTGAAGGTGAAGTTTTTGAAGTTACCAATGAAGATTTTCAGAAACGCAGTCAGAAAATCTTTGGTTATGCTTATGACCATGACAAGATGAAAGGTTTGCGTGACCTGTTCATTAGTACAAAGACCCTTTACGCATACCGTTTGAACGGTGGCGGTAAAAAGGCAGCAAATACCTTTGCAACTGCACTTTACAGTGGTATTCGTGGTAATGACTTGAAGATTGTCATTCAGGCAAATGCTGATGATGAAAGTAAGTTTGATGTTATCACTTACCTTGGTACGGTAGCGGTTGACACACAGACTGTTGCAAAGGCAGCAGAACTTGTTGCAAATGACTATGTTGCATTTAAGACTGATGCAGCCCTTGCGGTTACTGCATCCACACCGCTGACTGGTGGTGAAAATGGTGCGGTGGACGGTACTGCATATCAGACTTACCTTGATAAGATTGAAGCATACACCTATAACACAATGGGTGTTGTGACTACTGATGAAACTATCATCAAGTTGTTCAATGCGTTCGACAAACGTTTGCGTGATGAAATGGGTATCAAGTTCCAGTTGGTAACCTACAAGAACGCAGCCGATTTCATGGGTATCATCAGTGTTGAAAATAAGACCACAGATGAAGGTTGGTCAGAAGCAGCCCTTGTATACTGGGTGACTGGTGTTCAGGCGGGTTGTGAAGTCAACAAGTCTTGTCAGAATAAGAAGTATGACGGTGAATTTACCGTTGATGTGAGTTACACACAGACCCAGTTGAAGCAGTGCATCAAGGAAGGTAAGTTTGTACTTCACAGAGTAAATTCTGACATTCGTGTGTTGGATGACATTAATACTATGGTGACAACCAGTGACACTTGTGGTGATGTTTTCAAGGACAATCAGACTATCAGAGTGATTGACCAGTTGGGTAATGATGATGCGGTGTTGTTCAATACCAAGTATCTTGGTGTTGTTCCAAACAATGCTTCTGGTAGAACTTCCCTTTGGTCTGACCTTGTTAAGATTCGTCAGAACTTACAGGATATTGGTGCGATTGAAAACTTTGCTGATTCTGATGTTACCATTGCACAGGGTGACACCAAGAAAGCAGTAGTTGTTACAAGTGGTGTTGAAGTTGTCAATGCTATGGGTAAACTTTATATGACAGTTACGGTTCGTTAAGGAAGGCGGTGAAAGATAATGCAGAACAATGTTACAATGAAAGCACGTGACACGATTGCTGCAAAGTTGGCTGAATGTTTCATTACCATTGGAACACGCAGATACAACTTCATGCAGATGATTGATATGGAAGCCAAGGTTGACAAGACAAAGGCATCTGTTCCCCGCCTTGGTGCAATCATGGTTGGTCATAAGTCGGTAGGTATGGAAGGTACTTTCAGCGGTACTGCACATTATAACCAGTCTGTTCTTCGTCAGGCATTACTTGACTACAAGAACACTGGTGAAGATACCTATTTTGAAATGCAGATTACCAATGATGACCCTACCAGTGCAGCGGGCAGACAGACAATCATTTTCTATGATTGCAACACTGACGGTGGTGTGCTTGCTAAGTTTGATGCAGACGGTGAATACTTGGATGAAGAAATTGAAGGAACATTTGAGGACTTCTCCATGCCGGAATCGTTTGCAAACCTTACTGGTTTCCTTACCAACTAAATATAAGCCCCTTGTGTGACCTTTATATGAGGTCATATAAGGGGTTTTTTCTATTCAATGATAAACAGAAAAGGAGTAAAAGAAAATGAGTAAATTCAGCAGATTTATGAAAGTAAACAAGGTAGCAAAACAGAATGAAAAATTTGCACCTACAACTACCCTGACAGATGAAAATGGTAAGCCCCTTGAATGGGAGTTCAGACCGATTCCTACAAAGGAAAATGAAGCATTACGTGATGCGTGTACTATGGAAGTTCAGGTTACTGGTAAACCTAACTTGTTCAGACCTAAGTTGAACACATCCCAGTATCTTATGAAGATGATTGTTGCATCCACTGTATACCCTGACCTTTATGATAAGGAATTACAGGATTCTTACGGTGTTATGACCCCGGAAGATTTACTTGTTGCTATGGTTGACAATGCGGGTGAATATCAGGAACTTACTGCTTGGATGCAGAAGTATCAGGGTTTCACTAAGTCCTTTGAAGAAAAGGTTGATGAAGCAAAAAACTAATTGAAGAAGGGGATTGGGAAGCAAACATTGCTTACTATGCCCTTCACAAACTTCATATTTTACCTTCTGTCTTACTTGAAATGGATGAACAGGAAAAAGCATTTGTTTGTGCAGCTATCAGGATAAAGACAGAGCATGACAAGAAAGAAAAGAAAAAAGCGGAAGCAAAAGCCCGCAAAAAAGGAAAATAGAAAGGTAGGTGAAAAACGGTGTCAGGAATCCAAACAGGTATTGAACTGAATGACCAGTTTACCGGGGTCATTTACGGTATCATCAATGCGGTCAATATGGCAGTGGGTACAATGCAAGATATGCAGCAGACCATGAACAATGACGTGGATGCAGCAGCTTTTGAAGGTATGCGTGATGAAATCAATGAAGCAACCCTTGCACTGGATGAATTTGTTGCTGCAATGGCAGACCTTGACCAACATCAACCAGTCCTTAACACTGACCCATACCCAAGTACACCAACGCAAGAACCTGTTTCTGCACCGTACATACCTGAACAGTCACGTTCACCCCCCACAGACCCGGTTGAAATCCCGGTCACATGGAACACTGACGGTTTAGAGGTATTTACAAGTACAAGTGTTGAACGTTTCCAACAGGAAGTTCAGAGTGCAAACAATATGTTGAACACTTTGAACCAAACACAGGCACAAATTGAACAGACTGCAAGCACTATGGACGTGTTACCTGACAGTGCAATTCAGGATATAAATGCAATCGGTCAGAGAATACAAGCGGTTCAGGCAAGAATCACGCAGATTGAAAACAATCCTATCAACTTTGGTACGGACACCGCAAACGCAGAACTGGAACAGTTACGTTCCCAGTTGAATCAGGCGGTGGAAGAACAAAACGCATTGAATGATGCAATAGAAAGTATGGATGTTTCCACTGCAAATGATGCTTACTTGCGTTTGTCACAAACCGTTTCATATACAGAACGGTACATCAGGGACAATGTTGATGAACAGGGCAGATTTAATCAGGAAATCAATGAAGGTGTTTCACAGGCTGATGACTTGATAAATACAATCAAGGGTGCGGTTGCTGCCTATGTGAGTTTACAGACCATTGGTGAAGCACTGGAACTGTCTGATGAACTGGTACAGACCACATCACGATTGAACATGATGAATGACGGACTGCAAACCACTGATGAACTTGTCAACATGGTATATGCAGCAGCACAAGATGCACGTGGTTCATTTTCTGATATGGCTGATGTTGTTGCCCGGTTCGGTAACAATGCGGGGGATGCGTTCAGCAGTTCCGCAGAAGTAGTTGCCTTTGCTGATTTGGTTCAAAAGCAAATGACCATTGCCGGGGCTTCAACGTCAGAAGCATCCAACGCTATGTTGCAGTTATCACAGGCACTTGGTTCAGGTGTGTTACGTGGTGACGAATTGAACAGTATCTTTGAACAAGCACCGAACCTGATTCAGAATATTGCTGACTACTTGGATGTGCCGATTGGTACAATCCGGGAAATGGCATCAGAAGGTGAACTTTCAGCGGATGTTGTAAAGGCTGCAATCTTTTCTGCATCTGATGAAATCAATGCAAAGTTTGAACAAATGCCTATGACTTGGGGGCAGATTTGGCAGTCAATGCAGAATACCGCCTTGATTGCGTTCAGACCAGTTCTGCAAAGA
The DNA here is from genome assembly GCA_964634675.1 of uncultured Eubacteriales bacterium. Lineage (GTDB taxonomy): Bacteria > Bacillota > Clostridia > Oscillospirales > Acutalibacteraceae > UMGS172. The sequence continues at coordinate 4,601 of CAZWLH010000021.1, read as the reverse complement.
ATGAATGACATTGCAAACAGTGAAGTGTTCCAAACCTTTGTGAATGGTGCGATTGAAGCACTTGCAACATTGGCAAACGTGGCACTGGAAGTCTTTGAATTTATGGCTTCATGTGGTCAGTTCGTTGCGGATAATTGGTCAATCATCAGTCCTATACTTTACGGTATCATTGCAGCTTTAGCGGTGTACGGTGCGTACCTTGCGATTGTCAAAGGTATGGAATTGGCATCAGCAGCAGCAAGTGCGATTCATTCAGTGGCAATGTCTGCAAAGATTGGAATTATGGCAGCTTTATCAGGTACAACAATGGCTGCAACCGCTGCACAAATGGGTTACAACGGTGCATTGTATGCGTGTCCTATTGTTTGGATAATCATGCTTGTGATTGCCCTGATTGCAGTGATTGTGATGTTGTGTAACTGGATAGCGGAAGCAACAGGTGCAGCAAATTCCGGCATTGGTCTCATTGTCGGTGCGTTGTCAGTTGCGGTTGCCTTTATCGGTAATATTTTCGTTGCCCTGATTAACATGGTCATTGACATTTTCGTTGTACTATGGAACTTCATAGCTGCATTTGTGAATTTCTTTGGCAACGTATTCACTGACCCGGTTGGTGCGATTGCCCGCCTATTTTTTGATTTAGTTGATTGCATCCTTGGTCTGTTGCAGACTTTGGCGGGTGCGATTGATGCCCTGTTCGGTTCAAACTTAGCGGGTGCAGTTCAAGGTTGGCGGGATGACCTTGGTGGTTGGGTTGATGAAACCTTTGGTCAAGGTGAAGAAATTATGACAACCGTCAGCGGTGAAGAATGGCACGTTGACCGTTTTGAATACGGTGAAGCATGGGATGCGGGTGTTGCAGTTGGTGACGGTATTTCTTCCGCAATAGATGATTTCAGTTTTTCAGATATTTTTGGAAGTACAGAAATACCAAACGCACAGGACTATACCGCACAGTTTGCCGGAATGAGTGACAATCTTGAAGGAATTTCAGGGGACACAAGTAATATTTCAGATGCAATGGATATCACACAGGAAGATTTGAAGTATATGCGTGACCTTGCTGAACAGGAATCTGTAAATAGATACACAACCGCAGAAATCACCATTGAACAGACCAACCACAACACCGTAAGTGGTGATATGGACTTGGACGGTATTGTTTCAGGTTTGACGGATGCAGTTGATGAAGCAGTTGAAATTGTAGTCGGAAAGGGGGACTAATGAAATGGCAAACACTGGCTATGATTTTTATTTAGACAAATGCTTGTTACCAGTCACCCCTTCCAAACTCACAATCAAGATAAACAATAAAAATGACACGTTGACTCTTATCAATGAAGGTGAAATTAACATCCTGAAAAAAGCGGGGTTGACTGATGTTGAGTTTGAATGTGATATACCGCAAGTAAGACAACCTTATGCGGTATATCCGTCAGGGTTCAAGGGTGCAAATTACTTTTTGAACTATTTTGAACAATTAAAAACAGACAAGAAACCGTTTCAGTTTATCGTGTGCAGACAATCACCAAATGGTAAGAAGTTCTTCAATACCAATATCAAGGTGACCTTGGAAGATTATAAAATCACAGAGGATGCGAAACAGGGATTTGACCTGAAAGTCAAAGTGAAACTGAAACAGTGGCGGGACTATGGTACAAAAACAGTCAACGTCAAGATTGCCGGAAGTAAACCAAAGGCAAGTGTTGAACCACAAAGGGCAGCAATTACATCACCCGCCCCGGCAGCAGCACAAAGCTATACAGTAGTAAAAGGTGATTGTCTTTGGAACATTGCTAAGAAATTTTATGGCAACGGTTCAAAGTATACCGTTATTTACAATGCAAACAAAGGGGTGATTGGTGGCAACCCTAACCTGATTTATCCGGGACAGGTTTTGACGATTCCGGCAGTATAGAAAGGGGGTGATTCAATGAATGTTGAACTTTTAATTGGTAACGAATCAGGAACAAAAGTATATCAACCCGCAGTGGAAGAAGGTATTGAATGGTCAACAGAAAGAAGAAGCACCCCCGGAAAACTGGTTTTCAAAGTCCTGAAGGATGACATTCTTGATTTTTCGGAAGGAAGTCCTGTCAGGTTACGTGTGGACGGTGACAATGTGTTTTTTGGTTTTGTGTTTAAGCAACAGAGGACAAAAGACCAAATTATCACGGTCACCGCCTATGACCAGTTGCGGTATTTGAAAAATAAAGATACCAAGGTCTATGAAAACAAGACCGCTTCCCAGTTTATTTCAATGTTGGCTGCTGATTTTCAGTTGAATATTGGGACACTGGAAAATACCGGGTATGTAATACCTTCAAGGGTGGAAGAAAATACTGTCTTATTTGAAATGATTGAAAATGCCCTTGACCTGACCCTGACAAATACCGGGGAAATGTTCGTGTTATATGATGACTTTGGTAAGTTGACCTTGAAAGCACTGTCATCAATGTATGTCGGTGTTCCCGGTGCATATCTGATGATTGATGAAGAAACAGGTGAAAACTTTGACTATACTTCATCCATAGATGACAACACATACAACAAAATCAAACTGACCTATGACAACGAAGATACTGGTTACAGGGAAGTTTATATTGCACAGGATTCTTCCAACATCAACCGTTGGGGTATCTTGCAGTATTTTGATACTTTGCAGAAAGGGGAAAACGGTCAGGCAAAGGCTGATGCACTGTTGTCCATTTACAATAAAAAGACCCGCAACCTTAGAATTACCAACGCAATCGGTGATAACAGGGTAAGGGCGGGTTCAATGGTAGTCATTAATCTTGACCTTGGTGATATGAAGGTGAAAAATTTCATGGTTGTGGAAAAAGTCACCCACACATACAAGGAAGGTGAACACTGGATGAACCTAACATTGAGAGGTGGTGAGTTCGTTGCCTGATGCAGTTGGGCTTGTCAAAGCAATGAAACGTGCAGCCGTGGAAGCGGTTGAAGCGGGGAAACCTGTGACTGTGTACTTTGGTCAGGTAGTATCTGCTTCACCGTTGCAGATAAATGTTGAACAAAAAATGATACTGGGGGAAGCACAGTTGATTCTTTCCCGGAACGTGACGGAATACAAAACCATGGTCACAGTTCAGTGGGAAACTGAAAAAGAAGAAAAGACACACACTCACAAGGTTGAAGGGTCAGACAGTGAAGGTGATAACGTCAACATCACCAGTAAGACCCAAAATACAAAGCACACACATGACGTTGTGGGTCAGAAAGAAATCACTATCCACAATCAGTTGGAAGTTGGTGATGAAGTAATTTTAATCAGGCAACAGGAAGGTCAGAAATATGTTGTCATTGACAGAATTGGGGTGATGTAAACGTGATACCTTCAACCATTGGTTTTCTTGATAAAGATTTTGAAATTGAGGAACAACCAAGTAAAAACTACAAAATGGACTTGAACGGAAATTCAGTCAGGGGTTTTTGTGATTCACTGGAAGCAATGAAACAAACCGTTTTCAGAATTTTAAGCACTGAACGGTATCAGTACATCATTTATTCTTGGAATTATGGAATTGAAACCCTTGACCTTTACGGTCAGCCTGTTACTTATGTATGTCCTGAACTTGAACGCAGAATTGAAGAAGCATTGCTTACTGATTCACGTATTGTCAGGGTGACGGACTTTGAACATGACACCAGTGTCAAAGGTGTGGTACATACCACTTTTACCGTTTATACAATTTTTGGTGATTTTGCAGCAGAGAAAGAGGTGAATATTTAATGTATGAAAATGAAACGTATGATGTGATTCTGAAACGTATGCTTGACCGGGTATCTGATAAACTGGATAAAAGGGAAAGTTCCCTGATATGGGACACACACAGTTCAACCGCTATTGAACTACAAATCATATACATTGAACTTGAAACCCTTATCACCAATTCATACGGTGACACCGCTGCAAGGGAATTTTTAATCAGACTTTGCAAAGACAGGGGTATCACCCCAGAAGTAGCAACCAATGCAATCCTGAAAGGTGAGTTTGTTCCGGCAACCATTGATGTGACCGGACAACGTTTCAACATTGGTGATGTGAACTATGTTGTGACTGAAATGACTACACCGGGGACGTATCAGGTAGTGTGTGAAACACCGGGTGTGATTGGTAATCAGTTCTTGGGTCAGATGATTCCAATGGAATACATTGACGGTTTACAGACCGCAACCCTGACTGAAATCCTGATACCGGGTGAAGATGAAGAAGATACGGAAGTGTTAAGGGAACGTTACTTTGATTCATTCAAGGAACAGTCATTTGGTGGAAATCGTGCAGCCTACATTGAAGCAGTTAAGAAAATCAATGGTGTGGGTGATGTAAAAGTCACACGTATTTGGAACGGTGGTATTCGTCCGGCTGATATGATTCCAAGTGCAGCGGTAACCAGTTGGTACAATTCAGTGATTGGTACAGTCAGTGAAGAAGTTGCGGTTTGGTTATCAGCGGTTTACATGGCAGCACTGGAAAAGAAACTGACCGTTGGTGGTACAGTCCTTGTCACAATCGTTGATTCAGATGATTACGGTGAAGCATCCAACACTTTGATTGATACGGTGCAGACCACACTTGA
>CAZWLH010000020.1:0-19493 GCA_964634675.1 uncultured Eubacteriales bacterium | reverse complement strand
CGTGGTATTCGACAAGCTCTTTGAAAAATTCGTCATTACCGTCGGCAAGCAGATAGTCGAAACGTATACCCGAGCGGATAAATACCTTTTTAACGCCCTTGACCGCTCTGATTTTGCGAAGCATTTTCAAATATTCGGTATGGTCGGCGACAAGGTTTTTGCACACGGTAGGCACAAGGCACTTTTTGCCCTTGCAAAGTCCCAATGACAACTGTTTTTCACAGGACGGCTGTCTGAAATTGGCGGTAGGGCCGCCGACATCGTGAATATATCCTTTAAAATGCGGATTTTGGGTCAAAAGCTTGACCTCTTTTAACACCGATTCTTCGCTTCTGACCGCTATTTGGCGGCCTTGGTGATAGGCGATCGAGCAAAAGTTGCAGGCACCGAAGCAGCCGCGGTTATGCGTTACCGAAAACTCGACCTCTTTTATCGCGGGGACACCGCCTGCCGCCTCATAGCTCGGGTGGTAATACCGCATATACGGCAGGTCATACACCGCATCAAGCTCCTCGGTCGTCAGCATACGCATCGGCTTATTCTGAACAACATATCGGTTGCCGTGCTTCTGGACGATTCGTTTGCCTCTTACGGCATCCTGCTCGTCGTACTCTATACGGCAGGCGACGGCATACTGCCGCTTTGATTCGACACATTCTTCGAACGACGGCACCGTCAGCGCATTTATTCCGACGGCACTGTCGGTCACAAAGGCCGTGCCGTCAATGTCGTGAAGACTGCTTATCGGCTCACCGTTGCCCAAACGTCGGACTATCTCTCTTGTTTGAAGCTCGCCCATACCGAAGCTTAAAAGGTCGGCTCCCGTGTCGATCAGAAGCGACGGCATAACCGAATCCGACCAATAGTCATAGTGGGCGAAGCGGCGCAAGGAGGCCTCAACTCCGCCGATTATAAGCGGAATATCTCCGTAGACCCTTCTTATAAGCTTACAGTATACCGTCACCGCACGGTCGGGACGAAGCCCCTCCTTGCCGCCCGGTGAATACAGATCCTCACTGCGCTTCTTTTTGGCGGCGGTATAGTGTGCCACCATAGAGTCGATATTTCCCGAATTGACCATAAAGCCTATCCTCGGACGGCCGAAAACCTTGATACTGTTTTCGTTTTTCCAATCCGGCTGAGAAATAATACCGACCTTAAAGTCGCAGTCCTCGGTCACACGTGAAATTATCGCAGTGCCGAAGGACGGATGATCGACATAAGCATCACCGGTAACGATGACGAAATCGACCTCGTCCCAACCCCGGCTTTGCATATCCTTTTTACAGATCGGAAGGTATCCGTTATTCGCTGTCATTGCTTCCCGCTTTCCTCTCTAAAAGCTGTTCCTTGGTTATAAGTACCTGTCTCGGCTTGGAGCCTTCATAAGGGCCGACTATCTTGCGCTCCTCCATCATATCGATGATTCGGGCGGCACGGGCGTATCCGAGCCTTAACCGGCGCTGCAAAAGCGACGTCGATGCCTGCCCTGCCTCGACAACACATTCGATAGCATCCTCAAGCATCGGATCGCCGTCATCGCTGACTGCATCCTCCGGCATACCGCTCTTCGAAGCCTTTTCCTTGGCGGCCTGACGTTCTATTTCGTTAATTACATCCTCATCATAGTCGTTGCGGTGGTCACTCTTTAGGAATGCGACGACCTTTTCGACCTCGGCATCACTGACAAAGCAGCCCTGCACACGCTCGGGCTTGATGGCACCGGTCGGGAAGAAGAGCATATCGCCCTTACCCATAAGCTTTTCGGCACCGCCGATATCAATAATGGTTCGGCTGTCGACCTGCGACGAAACGGCAAAAGCAATTCTCGTCGGGATATTGGCCTTGATGAGTCCCGTTACAACATCGACCGACGGGCGCTGAGTTGCAACGATAAGGTGCATACCGGCCGCTCTCGCCTTTTGTGCAAGACGGCATATGGAATCCTCGACCTCGCCGGGTGCCGTCATCATAAGGTCGGCAAGCTCGTCGATAATGATGACCATCTGCGGCATTTTGCAAAGATCCTCACGCTTTTCGGCAAGCTCGTTATAGCCGGCAAGATTTCTGACATCGTTTTCGGCAAAGAGCTTATAACGCTTTTCCATTTCGGTGACCGCCCAGCCGAGCGCACCTGCCGCCTTTCTCGGGTCGGTGACAACGGGAACTATCAAATGCGGAATGCCGTTGTAAATTCCGAGCTCAACGACCTTTGGGTCGATAAGCAAAAGCTTTACCTCGTCGGGAGTCGCCTTATAAAGAATACTCATTATAATTGAGTTGATACACACCGATTTACCCGAGCCCGTGGCACCGGCGATAAGTCCGTGCGGCATTTTGGCAATGTCGGCCACCCTCTGCTCACCCGAAATATCCTTTCCGAGTGCTACGGAAAGCTTGGATTTCGAAGAAGAAAACACCTGTGAATCGATTATCTCACGAATCTTTACGATACTGTTGTTCTTATTGGGCACCTCAATACCGACCGCAGGCTTATTGGGAATAGGAGCTTCTATACGCACACCGGCCGTGGCAAGATTCAATGCTATATCGTCGGAAAGGTTGGTTATCTTGCTTATCTTGACACCGGCGGCAGGCTGAAGCTCATAACGTGTGACCGACGGGCCGCGGCTTATGTTGATTATCCTCGACTCAACACCGAAGCTTCTGAGGGTGTCAACCAAAAGAGTTGCCGTAGATTCAAGCTCGGCAGTAATGCTCTTGTTGTTCTCGGGAGCGGCCTCGGACAGAAGCGACACGGGAGGATATTTATACTCCCTGTCATCGGTTTCGACCTTGACTGCACTTCCCTCGGGCACGGTGAAATCGATCGCGGGCTTTTTGTCACCCGAAGCGTCGTCGGACTTCGCTTCGGCATTCTGCTTCACATCGGCCTCGGAATTGACCTTGTTGATGATATCCGAAACATCCGTCGTCTTAAGCTCCTCGGGCATTTCCTCGTCGGCACGCTCGGAAACGGCGGCGGCAAGCTCCTCAATAGTGGCCTTTTGCGACGGTTTCTGTTCCTTCGCCTTTTTGTCACTGCTTGAGCGGATATCCACCGTGGCGGTATCACTGTCGAGATCGCGGTATTTCTTGATGACGTTTTCCTTTTTCTCTTCGGTCGTCAGTTCCGGCTCTTTCTCCTTCGGCTTATCCGAATCGAGCGGAATATCGACATTTACCCTCTTGCGCTCCTCACGCTGTTCGAAGGCGGTCTCGGCCGCTTCCTCAATTCTCTTTACTGGAGTGCTTAATGCTTTAAAGAGCGATACAAGTGTTGTGCCGGTCATAAGCATAAAGGTAGCGAAGATCAGCAGCAGGCAGAAGATCCACGCACCGGGCGAATCGAGCAACTTGAACATCGGGTATCCAAGCAAGGCTCCGACTATTCCCGTTGAAGCGCCCTGCTTGTCCCAAGAGGCGGAAAAAGCGGTCGCATAGCTTTTTGCATCGGGAGCCGTACCAATTATATGCACGAAGGTTGAAATGAGCAGCACAAAAACCGACAGCTCGACTATTTTAAGCAGAACATTTCCCTTTAAGCGGTCAAGTGCGAGATAGACTGCGGCCGCGCCGAGCAGTATCGGTACACCGTAGCCGAAAAAGCCGAACATACCGAGCACAAAATTATGTATTGCCAGCCAGCCGCCCGAGCCCGGTACCAGCGCCGCAATAAAGAATAGCAGTGCCACCGTAAAAAGCAGCACCGAAGCAATATGTCTTTTTGCCGCCGTGCCGCCACGGGACGTATTTTTACTGTCTTTAGTTTTCGCTTTAGCTTTAGCCTTAGCCATTACCGAAAAATCCCCTTTGTTTTTATTTACTCACGGCTTTACGGTAAAATACCGAAAAAAGCCTACAATTATCCGTTATAAAGCATTATACCACCGAACGGTAAAAAACGCAAGGTCGGCATAAAAAACAGCACTCTTTAAATTTCAGGAGCACAACTTTTATGATGAGGTGCCATAACGAAGTCTTGCTTTAAAATGTGAAATTATTACATTTTTTTTTAACTGTACAACATCAAAGCAATATGCTAAACTTTAATCAAAGGGGGAAAGTTATATGAAAAAGCATTATATCGTATTTGCAATTGTATCCTTATCACTGCTTCTCAGTGCTTGCGGCAGCAAGTCCTCAAACGTTAATTCAAAATCCGAAAATACCACATCTGCTTACACACAATTTTTAGAAAATCAAACCGGCCGTCAAGGTGAATTATATTACTATATTAAAGACATTGACAAAGACACCGTTGAAGAGCTGATTTTACTTAAAAACACTAAGCTATCAATATACACTGCCGATGAAACCGTTACATTGATAGACTCCCATGATTTTATTACGGGAACCGTAAGATTTTTTTCTTCCGACAACAGCGATTATCCGGGTATATTTTATTTTACGGCAGGCGGCAGTTGCGAGCGTTACGGCTATATAACCGTTAAGGATAAAAAATTATCATTTGAAAATCTGTGGGAAAAGAATTATGCGACAGATACTCCCGAAATCAATGAATTATCCGAAAACAAAGCCTTAATATCGGAATCACAAAAATTGTATAATAATGATTGTGATATTTCGTTTATATTTATGAAATAAAAGGAAAGACCGCTATGAAAAGATGTGTTTGTATTGCTTTTGTATTGCTCTTATTGTCTGCTATGACAGTCGGATGCGGCCGACAAAACGATTCTGCTCTGTCAGATATTTTGAATAACAACGCAACATTTATTGATCAATCCGGAAAATCTGTTTATTTAAAGAATTATCGCCCAGCAAACTTTTCCGAAGCACCTGCTATAACCAAGTACGCACTTGCAGATCTTAATAATGACGGTTTGCAAGAATTGGTTGCATATGCCTCGCAGGATTACGGCTTTTATATAATATTTTATAAGCAAAAAGAAAATTTTCACTCTTTTGAAATGACCGAACGCGAAATGGTCGATTTAAAACAAGACGGTACCTTTATACAAAGCGAAAGTGCATTAATAAGTAAATATGTACAATTGTCTTTTGACTCCGATCCTCCGACAACAATTGAAAAGGCTTACAAAAATGACATTGATAATATATACCGAATAGATAACAGCAATGTGACTTATGACGAATTAAACAATTATGAAAGCTCGTTTAAGAACAAGCCCTCTGTCACTTGGAATGATATAAAAAGCGAAACTTCGAGTGAGCCGAAATCCGAAACCAAGAGCACGGAAAGCTCTGTTGAAAGCACGGTAAGTGCTGACTTCAAATTTTCATACAAGTCCGACGGAGAGCTTGTAAGCACCGTTTCCAAGACGGAGTTCTCCGCCCCGATAGAATTTGACTTTAACGGTTCGAAAATTATTTTGGATACGCCGCGTTTTACCGGTCTGCCAGTTGATTCGGTATACAGCTATAAGGATCATTATTATTTTTCAAACGGTTATACTGTGTTCCAAGTAGCATCCTCAAACGGACTCATTTATTGCTCTGTCGACAAAGCCGGAAAAATCGTCAATTCATCATCGAATTTTGCCGATGTCAAGCAAAAGACCGATGTGTCGGAATACCTTCCGAAAAAGACGGATAGCCAAACGGAAGTGAACGACAGACTTATCGGTGACGGCCTTGTGATACATCAGGTCGGTGAACCCGAAAAATACGTTCAGTACCTTTATTCCTCGGACGGAACGCTTTTAAGTGACGGATATGATTCAATCGGTTATTTTTACAACGGAATCGCTTTGATTCAAAAGGGAAACAAAATCGGCTTGATAGATGAGAACGAAAACGAGCTTCTTTCGCCCACTGTTTCCTTTGACACGGTGAAATATCCGCCGAAGGACCGCGAGCTTGATCCCACCTTTATTATTGAGGATGCCTTTATTTTGCCGATCGGCGGCGAATTCGCCGTTATCAACATAATTCGCTGAAAAAAGCCATTCGACTGCAAACCGTGCGGCCGAATGGCTTTTTCTTTTGTTTTGATATATCGAGGTACGACACAATAAGCGCTTAAAATTGCGGTTTTACGGTCAGTCCGGAAGCCTGTCCCTACGGTGTATATTTTATATCGTAGGGACGGGCGTCCCCGACCGTCCGTTTTATTTGGGTTTACGATCTTTCCGGGAGGGGCAAGCCCCTCCCTTTAGGAACGGATTCATCTTATCGGACTTCGATCATTCGGTAAAGCTCGGAAATCACATCCGACAGACTGCCGATTTTGTCGATAAGTCCGCAACCGACCGCCATTTCGCCGTCGAGAACCGAGCCCATATCGGTCGCAAGCTCATCGGTATTCATCATATACTCCGAAAGCTTTGCTTCGCTTATTCTTGAATTTTTCACAACAAAATCGGTTATGCGCTTCTGCATTCTTTCAAAATAATTCAAGGTCTGCGGAACTCCGAGCACAAGTCCGTTTGTGCGTACCGGGTGGACGGTCATCGTCGCTGACGGCACGATAAAGGAACGTTTCGCCGAAACCGCCAGCGGAACGCCGATCGAGTGTCCGCCGCCGAGCACAAGCGACACGGTCGGCTTGCTCATTCCAGATATCATTTCGGCAAGGGCAAGACCCGCCTCGACATCGCCGCCGACGGTGTTGAGGACTATCATCATTCCTTCGATCTCGGGGTCTTCCTCGACCGCAACCAGCTGTGGTATCACGTGCTCATACTTGGTCGTTTTGGTGTCCTGCGGCAAAACTCCGTGACCCTCAATTTGGCCGATAACGGTCAGGCAGTGTATGCGGTGCTTTCCGCCATTCGGAGTGACCGAGCCGGTTTCCTTTATCTGCTCCCATATTTCCTTGTTTTCGCTGCTTTCGCCGATTGCTTTATCATTTTCGGACGGCATTTCTATACTCTCCCTTTTAACGTTTGAATATATCTTGCCTCTGTCCTTTCGAAAAATACACCGCTCAGCCCGGTATTGAGAATTTTTGTCCGAAATGCTCACAAACCGCCTTGACCGTTGAGCTTGCGGTCGAAAATGCCGTTTTCGCAAAGTCATCTGCCGAGTTATTCGGCACTTTGAAGCTGTCGGTCACAACCGGCGAAAAGCGTTTGAGCGGATCGTTGTCGTGCAGGTCGTTGACGAATATGACTCCGCCGAAAAGCTCCTCACGTATGCGCCTTAAGCGTGAAGCAATGCGAAACGACGTACTGTAAGGCGACGTCGAATCGGTATAAATGAACGACATTTTGTCGGCTGTTTGCGAATGGGAAAGCACCGGCACGTATATCAGACATTCTTCGGTGCGGCCGCTCAGCGAATAATCGTATTCGAGCCCCGAGGGCTCCCACACCGAGCAGCTTATGCCGTTTGCCCCGAAAAGTCCCGACAAAAGCGGTATATAGATATCGCTCACCGCAGATATTCCGCTGCCGTCGGTGAACAGGGCATCGCAAAAGCCGTCGAGTATCAGAACCGAAACCGTAAAAACCACCTCCATACCATTGTATGAAGGCGGTTTTTGTTTGTCCTATTCTTTAGGTAAAACTTCGAATTTGAATTCGCCATCCGAACAGAAGCATCTTACCTTATCGCCGTTTTTAACGGTCGAATCGAGTATTTTTTCGCTGAGAGAGTCCTCGAGCCTGCTCTGTATGGCACGTCGCAGGGGTCGCGCTCCGTAAATGGGGTCGAAGCCGACATCGGCGATTTCATCAACGGCCGACGGGTCGAATTCGATCTCTATATTGAGGTTTTTGAGTCTCGATTTGAGCTGACCGAGCATCTTTCCGGCAATTTCCTTTATCTCGTCACGTGTCAGCTTGTTAAATACAATGATATCGTCGACACGGTTGAGGAATTCGGGTCTGAAGGCCGATTTAAGCTCTCCCAGTACCTTTTCCTTGGTGTCGCTTTCGTCGGATGCGGTCGTTTCGGCAAAGCCGAGCGAGGTCTTTTTCTCGGTCAGGTATCGGGCACCGATGTTGGAGGTCATTATTATAACGGTGTTTTTGAAGTCGACGGTGCGACCCTGAGAATCGGTCAAGCGGCCGTCGTCCAATATCTGCAGCAGGATGTTGAAAACATCGGGATGCGCCTTTTCTATCTCGTCGAAAAGCACTACCGAATAAGGTGCACGGCGTATTTTTTCGGTGAGCTGACCGCCCTCGTCAAAGCCGACATATCCCGGAGGTGAGCCGATAAGTCTCGACACGGTGTGCTTTTCCATATACTCCGACATATCAAGCCTTACAACGGCGTTTTCGCTTCCGAACATTGCCTCGGCAAGTGCCTTGCAAAGCTCGGTCTTACCGACACCGGTGGGGCCCAAGAAGATGAAAGAGCCTATCGGGCGCTTCGGGTCCTTTAAGCCGACACGGCCGCGGCGAATAGCCTTGGCAACCGCGGTCACGGCCTGCGACTGTCCCACGATCCGCTCATGGAGCACGCTTTCAAGCTTAAGAAGCCGTTCGCTTTCCTCTTCAGTGAGCTGACTTACCGGGATACCCGTGTTGAGCGATATCAGCTCGGCAATATCTTCGGCAGTGACCTGCTCGCTGTAACCGTCGGTGTTCTTGGTCCACTCCGACTTGTTCCTTTTGAGCGTTTCTTCAAGCTCACGCTCGGTGTCACGCAGCTTGGCCGCCTTTTCGAATTCCTGAGCGGCAATGGCCTCGTCCTTTTCCTTGGCGGTCTGCTTGATTTTACTTTCAAGCTCCTTTATGTCATCGGGAGCGGTAGAGGCGTTGAGTCTTACCCTTGAGGCCGCTTCATCGATGAGGTCGATTGCCTTATCGGGCAGATAGCGGTCGGATATATACCTTGCCGAAAGCTTTACTGCGGCATCTATCGCCTCATCGGTGATATGAACCTTATGGTGCGCCTCATATTTTTCACGAAGTCCCTTCAATATAAGCACCGCGTCCTCCTCGGAGGGTTCACCGACCGTTACCGGCTGGAAACGGCGTTCCAGAGCGGCGTCCTTTTCGATGTTTTTGCGGTATTCGTCAAGCGTTGTGGCACCGATAACCTGAAGCTCGCCTCTTGCAAGCGACGGCTTTAAAATATTGGCGGCATCGATAGAGCCATCGGCCGAAACGCCTGCTCCGACGATCGTGTGTATCTCATCTATAAAGAGGATGACATCGTCCGAGGCGATGACCTCATCGATTGCACCCTTTATTCTTTCCTCGAAATCGCCTCTGTACTTTGTACCTGCGACCATACCCGTAAGATCGAGTGCTATCACCCTCTTGTTTTTCAGAAGCTCGGGAGCGTTTCCCTCGGCTATCTTGAGTGCCAAGCCCTCGGCGACCGCCGTTTTTCCGACACCTGGCTCACCTATAAGGCACGGATTGTTCTTCGTGCGGCGGCAGAGTATCTGAATAACACGGTCGATCTCCTTCTGACGGCCGATGACGGGGTCGATCTTGCCGTTTTGAGCGGCCTCGGTGAGGTCACGTCCGAATTTGTCAAGCGTAGGTGTTTTGCTTTTCGAGCCCGAAGCGCTCTGCTTTCCCTTGCCGTACTGACCGGATGCGGTATTCTTGTCGGACTCGGTATCAATGCCGGCGGTACGCAGTATTTTTTCGGTCAGCGCTGCGATATCCACTCCGAGCTCGTTCAAAAAGCGGATAGCGTAATTGTCGCCCTCGCTCAGGATTCCGATGAGAATATGCTCGGTTCCGACAAAGGAATTGCCCATTTCACGTGTTCCCGAAACGGCAACCTCGATTATACGCTTGGCTCGGGGAGTCAGATATTCGGGAGAAAGCCTCGTCGGGGCTCCGCTTCCGATAGTCGAGGTTATAAGCTCGGTTATTTTGTCCTTGTCTACTTCGAATTCGCCGAGCACACGGGCGGCAACACTGTCCCCGACCTCGAGCAGTCCCAACAGCATATGCTCACTTCCGACATAGGTATGACCGAAGCGTTCGGCATCGCTTATTGCGTTGTTTAAAGCGGCGTTGGCCTTTGCGGTAAAGCCTCCGAAATTGTATTTCATAAAATCACCCTTTCGTATTGACCGATATGCTCCCTAATCTAGGCTCATATCTCGATATTTTTCAATGTATTCCTTAAAAAGTCTGCCCTGTAAGAGTCTCTTTCATTCGGTGAAAGCTCGCCCCTGACACGTTTTATCATTGCCGGCTGCATATTGATGAAAAGATTCATCGGTGCAATGCCATCGGGCAGGCTTATGACACCGGCACGCTCGCCGAGCATCAGTCTGCTGCAATATTTCATCATTTCCTCGGCGGAAATGCGGCGTGCATATTTGAGAATTCCGAAGGAGCGGTAAACCGTGTCGGCAAGTGCCGCCTTGTCAAGCGATTCAAGCGCCTTGCATTCCTTTGCGATTATCTGCTTGGTTATATTCTGAAGATTGTCGATGGCCGCCTTTTCGGAAACACCGAGCGTTATCTGATTCGACAGCTGATACATTCCCGCCTTGGCTTCGCTTCCCTCGCCGTAAAAGCCCCTGAAGGTAAGTCCTATTTTGCCGACCGCATCGGCTATATCCCTCAGCTCGCCGAGACTTTCGAGAACCGGAAGATGAAGCATTACCGAGGCTCTCATTCCCGTTCCGAGGTTGGTCGGGCATTCGGTGAGATAACCGAGCCGCTCATCAAAGGCAAACTTCAGCTTTTTTCCTATCTCGGACTCGATACGGTCGCAAAGCTCATATGCCTCTGAAAAACGCTCGCCCGGTAAAAGCACCTGGATCCTCAAATGATCCTCCTCGCCTATCATAATGCTGACCGACTCGTCGTCCGACATAAGCAATATCCTGCCGTCACGCTCGGCGGCAAACTTCGGACTGATACAGTGACGCTCGACCATGGCATACGCTTCGGGTTCACCGAGCGTTGTCATATCGATCTCACGGAGCTTTATATTCTCGAAATCGCAGCTCATAACGGCCTTGCTTATCTGCTTTGCCGTATCGGCAAGTGCCGAGGCCGACATATGAGATGGGAACGGAACGCCGTCGATGTTACGTGCCAAGCGCACCCTTGTGCTGACGGCATTGCCGCTTTTATGTTCATACCAAAGCATAATCATTCCTCCAATCGTCTTATCTCGTCGCGAAGCTCGGCGGCCTTTTCATATTCCTCACGTGCTATTGCCTCTTTCAGCTCGGCCTTAAGCTTCTCTGCTTGCGATAAGCCGCTTTTCTGCTCGGGCTGTGCGCTTTCGGCGGTCAAAGCACCCGGTCGCTTTCCGACGTGGACGGTTCGGCCGTGTATCCTGCGAAGTGCCGAAGCAAGCTCCTTTTCAAAGGTTTTATAGCAGTTTCCGCAACCGACACGTCCCGAACGGCGGATCATATCAAGCGTCGCACCGCAGCACTCGCACCTTGTACTTTCGGCTTCGGGGAGCTTGCCCTCGTTCAGAAAGGACGAAAGCATTTTGAAAATTCCGTTTTCGTAAAAGTCGTCTGCCTTTTCGGCGGCTGCACATTCGGAGCAGAGATATCTATCCTTTACCACACCGTTTATTACGGAATGGATATGCGCTGTTGCCTGTGATTTTCCGCAATTTTGACACAACATAAAGATCATCCTTTCATATTTGCGATAACAGCATTTGCTTCAATGCAGCGGCACGTACGGTGTCTCTCAGTCTCACCGGTACCTCTCTCATAACTGGAATGGATATCGCCGAATACATCAGCTTGGTAACCGAGTCCTCCAACAGTCCGCTGTTTCGGCAGTTGTCGAGAATCACTCTTGCGGCACCGTCGTCGATCTCGGTGCCTATCGCATTCACCAAGTGCATAAGTGCCGACGCTCCGTCAAGCCGCACACGTGTTATCCTTATATAGCCTCCGCCGCCTCTTCGGCTTTCGACCATATATCCGTGCTCGGGGACAAAGCGTGACGAAAGCACATAGTTTATTTGACTCGGCACACAGCCTATCTGCGAAGCAAAGTCGTTTCTTTGTATTTCGGCCGTATTGTCGCTCGATTCGTCGAGCATACGGTTTATTTCGGCCGCTATTATATCACTCAGCCTCAATCTTACCGCCTCCTTTGTCTTATGCCGAAATTATACCACTTTAGTCAAAGATAGTCAAAGTCAAATTGTGACCAATTAAAAATAAAAGGCGATATTCCTATTTATATATCTCACGTATTCTTCAAATATCTTATATTTTCTCGAAATTTCTTTCAATTTCTCGTGTTTCACAGAACGATTATCCGTCACACAATCGGCATACGGTCATAAAATGCAATAGAAGAAACGAAAGGAGGAAACAAGGTATGTGTAACAACGGTTTCGGCTCGGGCAACTGCTGCTGGATCATCATCCTTCTCATAATCGTTTTCTGTTGCTGCGGCAACAACGGCGGTTGCGGATGCGGATGCGATAACAACGGCTGCTGCTAACCTCCGTCTTTCCGGCCGGTCCTTTGTGACCGGCCGTTTCACTTTTGTTTTTCTTTTTACTCTACATTATATAAAAATAGTTGTGGATTATTTTGTCGCAATGATGTATAATACTTTATGTATAGGCGTTTTTTATAATGCCGAAAAACTAATTTGACCGCAAACGGTCGGATAAGAGGTTTTCAATGGACTTTTTAAGGCGTACCTGGGCCGAAATCGATCTTGACAAGGCTCTCGGCAATTTCGAGCAGATAAAACGTGCTGCCGACGGACGTAAAATAATGCCGGTTGTCAAGGCCGATGCTTACGGCCACGGTGCAAACATATTGGCCGAGATTTATGAATCGGCAGGTGCCGACGGCTTTGCCGTTTCCAACATAAACGAAGCCATAAAGCTTCGAAAATCGGGCATTAAAAAGGACATTCTTGTTTTGGGATATACCCCCGTAATGTATATTCAGCAGATGTATGCCTTCAATATAACACAGGCGGTTTACTGCTCGGAATATGCCGCCGAGCTGTCAAAAGCCGCATCGGACAACGCTTTTGTCATCAAAACGCACATCAAGCTCGACACGGGAATGAGCCGGATAGGCTTCGACTGCCGCTCGGGTGAGCTTGAAGGCCTTTGTGAGGTCAAGCACACATTAAAGCTCCCCGCTCTTTATTTTGAGGGGATATTCACGCATTTTTCCTCGGCCGACAGTCTTGCCGCAGAGGATGAAGCCTTCACCGACCGCCAGTATGAGCGCTTTTGCCGTGCTGTTGAGCTTTTAAAGGCCGACGGCTTCGGTTTCAGATATGTTCACTGCTGCAACTCGGCCGCCTCGGCGCTGAGACCCTCTGACAGCGGAAATCTTATCCGTCCCGGTATAATCCTTTACGGTCTGCCGCCTGCAAAGGGACTTGACATCGGTTACCGCTTTGAGCCGATAATGTCGGTGAAATCGGCGGTTTCGATGGTGAAACGGCTTTCGGCAGGCGACTCTGTCAACTACGGCAGAACCTATACCGCAAAAAAGCCCACCGTCGTTGCCACCGTGCCGATCGGCTACGCCGACGGATACCCGAGGGCGCTTTCAAATCGGGGACACGTTATAATCAACGGGCATAAGGCACCCATCATCGGCCGCATTTGTATGGATCAGATGTCGGTCGACATCACCGGCATCCCCGACGTATCGATCGGCACCGAGGTTACGGTCGTCGGCTCATCGGGAGGACTTTGCATAACCTTTGACGATATTGCCGAGCTTTGCGGCACGATATCATATGAAATTATGTGCAACGTGTCGATAAGAATGCCGAGAGTATATATCAGAAACAACAAAACCGTCGATGTTTTGTATTTAGGAGGAACACTATGATAAATGAACGCTATCACAATACCTTTGACGTGACCCGCTTGGGTACCGAAAAGCCTCGCTCTTACTACATTCCTTACGCCACTCCCGAGGAGGCCAAGGCCGACATAAGGGAGGAAAGCGGCCGCTTCAAGCTTTTGTCGGGCTGTAAGTGGGCATTTTCTTATTTCGAATCGTTCGAGGATATCCCCGATTCGATAACCGATGCCACCGCCGATACAACCGGCTGGAGCAAGCTTCCCGTACCGTCCAACTGGCAGCTGCACGGATATGACAAGCCTCAGTACAGCAA
This sequence comes from uncultured Eubacteriales bacterium, assembly GCA_964634675.1. GTDB lineage: Bacteria > Bacillota > Clostridia > Oscillospirales > Acutalibacteraceae > UMGS172. The sequence goes on along the minus strand of CAZWLH010000020.1, from coordinate 5,496 downwards.
CACAAGATATCCGTTCCCGATCGATCCGCCTTTTGTTCCGAAAAACACACCTGCCGGTGTTTATGCCTTGGATTTCACGATGCACGACGACATCGATATGTTCAATAAATATATCGTTTTCGAGGGTGTCGATTCCTGCCTCTATCTTTACATAAACGGTAAGTTCGTGGGATACAGTCAAATATCTCATATGCTCGCCGAATTCGATATAACCGAATTTTTGCACAAGGGTAGGAACCGCCTTACCGCAATAGTTGCGAAATGGTGTGACGGAAGCTATCTTGAGGATCAGGATAAATGGAGAATGTCGGGTATTTTCCGCGACGTTTATCTGCTTGTACGTCCGCGCGGACACGTCGGTGACGTTGAAGTCGGTACCGAGGTTGCCGAAAACTACCGTGAAGCCACGGTAAAGGTTGACATCGAAACCTCTATCGCCGAGGACTCTATCGTCACTTTGTTTGACCCGTCGGGTGAAAAGCTGGAAACAACGCTTTTCGACGGCTCGGGTCACGCCGAATTCAAGGTCGACAATCCGAGGCTTTGGAGTGCGGAATATCCCGAGCTTTATAAGGTCATCATCGAAAGCGGTGACGAATTTATAACCGTCCCCGTCGGAATAAGAACCGTTAAAATCGAAAACGGCGTGTTTTACTTCAACGGCCGCAACATCAAGCTCAAGGGCGTAAACCGTCACGACTTCAACTGCAAAAACGGATACGTCTGCTCGGTGGCCGACCTTAAGAAGGATATCGTCCTTATGAAGCGTCACAATATCAACGCAATTAGAACCTCACACTATCCGAACGACCCGAAATTCTACCGACTCTGCGACGGGCTCGGTATGTATGTCATTTGCGAAGCCGACGTTGAAGCACACGGCTTCGGCTGGCCTTCTTACAACAACCGCAATATGCCCATAACCCGTGCCGTAAGAGGTACAATAGCCGACGATCCGGCTTGGGAGGCACAGATAACCGAGCGTGTTCGCATTATGGTCGAAAACTTCAAGAACAGTCCTTCGATCTTCTCATGGTCAATGGGCAACGAATCCGGCTACGGATGTAATTTCGAAAAGGCACTGAACGAGACCAAGCAACGCGATCCGTCAAGAATAACACATTATGAGAGCTGTATCGGCAGCACTACCGAGACCGAGCTGTTTTTGAGCAGTCATCCCGAGTCACTCGACACCGTCAGCCGTATGTATCCTGCGATCGATTGGTGCGAAAACATACTTAAAGCAATGGAGGAGCATAACTATTCACGTCCGCTTATCCTTTGCGAATACTGCCACGCCATGGGCAACGGTCCCGGCGATCTTGCCGATTATTGGGAGCTTATAAAGCGCAGTGACCGCTTTATGGGCGGCTTTGTTTGGGAGTGGTTCAACCACGGACTTTATTCAGGCAAGGCTCAGAACGGTAAGGTAAAATACCTTTACGGCGGAGATTTCGGTGAGCGTTACCACGACGGCTGCTTTGTCTGCGACGGTCTTGTATCACCCGATGTCAAGCCTATGCCGGGACTTAAGGAATACAAAAATGTATTAAAGCCCTTCTCGGTAAAGCCGCTTGACCTCGGCTCGGGCATTTTCGAGGTCACGAACGACTACGATTTCAGCTATATGTCACGTCTTGAGGGAAATTGGGAGCTGACACAGAACGGTAAGGTCGTTGCAAGCGGCAGTATCGGTTCTCTGCCGATTCCGCCCAAAAAGAGTGAACGTGTCTCCTTAGGCTACAACAGTTTGGCAACGGGAAGCTGCTATGTGAGAATATGGTTCACCTCATACGGCAGCGATATAATTCCCGACGGTGATATTGTCGGCTTTGAACAGTTTGAGCTTCCGACCGAGCAGGTCATAGCCGAAAAGTTTCATTACGGCAGGGTTGAATTTGAGGAAAGCGGCCGCAAAATACGTATCTTCAACGACGGCTTCTCTTACTCCTTTAACAAGGATATTTGCTGCTTTGACTCGGTATCGGTCAACGGCAGGGAGCTTTTGAAGGCACCTATGCAGTTTAACATCTGGCGTGCTCCGACCGACAACGATACGTATGAGCGTGTCAAGTGGCAGAATGCCTGCATCGACGACTCAAAGCCGTACGAAAAAATGACCGAGGTATCTGAGCACGAAGGTGTTGTCACGGTTCACAGCAGATTTACCATGGCAGCCCCCACGCTTTGGCCGCATTTCGAGGTCGATGCCGAATGGTCGGTCTTCGCCGACGGAAATATAGCACTCCACCTCAACGGCAAGGTCGGCAAGGGCATCCGCTATCTGCCGATAAAGGACGGCTCGCTTGAAAATCCTTACGACGATCAGGTCACGGTCATCGAGTACTTCCCCCGCTTCGGCTTCAATATGCAGCTCGACAGCTCGTTTGACAATGTCGAATATTTCGGAATGGGACCCTATCATTCCTATTGCGATCTGCACAGTGCTTCTTATATGGGCAAATTCAGCTCATCGGCAAAGCGTGAGTTCACCGATTTCATACGTCCCCAGGAAAACGGCAACCACTGGAACACCCGTTTTGCCTATGTTCACGATGCCGACGGCTGCGGAATTGCGGCGGTAAAGGAAGATGCGCCCTTTGATTTCTCGGCAATTCCTTATACCGCAGAGGAGCTTACCTCTTATAAGCACAGCTTCGAGCTTCCCGAGTCGGACAAGACCGTTTTCTCGGTCGACTATAAGATGAGCGGTGTCGGCTCCAACTCCTGCGGACCTATGCTTATGAAGCAGTACCGCTTTGACGACAGCGAATTCACCTTTAATGTCAGACTTATTCCTACCGATAAGCTTCTGAAGTTCAACGAAGATATCTAAACGAACAAAAAACACGGCACAAGGCAGATTCAAGGCCTTGTGCCGTGTTTTTTTCTAAATAATCAACATTTCCGTCAGTTCTTCGACCGTTTCGACGGTATGCGAAGCGCCCACCGCTTCAAGCTCTTCCTTCGAGCCGAAACCGTATAAAACCCCTACCGAAGCGATACCGTTGAGCCTTGCACCCTCGATATCGTATTTTCTGTCGCCAACCATAACGACACGTCCGAGGTCGCTCGGATTCAAACTTTCCAAAGCGTATTTTATAACGCTTTCCTTTGAATTTCGCGTGGCATCGAGCGTTGCGGCGGCAACAAAGTCGAAATACTTCGCAAGGTCGAAATGCTTCAATATCCTCAAGGTGAATTTTTCGGGCTTTGAGGTTGCAACTGCAAGCCTTTTGCCGCTTTCTTTGAGCGTTTCGAGCATTTTCGTAACACCCGGATAGACCTCGTTTTCGAAAAGGCCCTCTGCGGAAAAAACCTCACGGTAGTATTCGACTGCTCTGTCCGAAGCCTCATCGGACAGACCGTAAAACTCTTTAAACCCGACCGAAAGCGGCGGTCCTATGAACTTTAAAAGCTCATTTCTGCTTGACACCTCAATGCCGAGTCGGTTCAAAGCGTATTCTACCGAGTGCGTTATGCCCTCACTCGGGTCGGTAAGTGTGCCGTCAAGGTCGAAAAGTATATAATCGTACATTTTTCCTCCGAAAAAAGCGATGCAAACCGAAATTCACATCGCCTGAAGCTTAATCCTTGAAAAACTCTTTAACCTTGTCGAAGAAGCTCTTACGCTTTTTATAGCAATTATCTCCGGCTGATTCTTCGAACTTTTTGAGCATTTCCTTTTGTGATTTTGTAAGATCCTTCGGTATCTCGACGATTATCTTGACATACTGATCGCCTCGACCCGAATAGTTGAGTCTTTGGATACCCTTTGAGCGAAGCTTGAACTCATCGCCCGGCTGCGTTCCTTCGTGAATGGTGAACTTCACCATTCCGTCAAGGGTCGGCACGGTTATTTCGGCACCGAGCGCCGCCTGTGTGAAGGAAACGGGTATCTCGCAATAGATATCAAAGCCGTCACGCTCGAAGATCGGGTGCGGACGTACCGAAATGTTTACGTGCAGATCGCCTGCAGGGCCGCCGTTTTGACCCATATCTCCGCCGCCGCGAAGATTGATGTACTGTCCGTCATCGACACCTGCCGGAATATTGATCTCTCTTTCGGTGGTTCTGCGGACTCTTCCCTTTCCTGCACAGGTCTTGCAGGGGTGATCGATCTTTTTGCCGGTTCCTCGGCACTGATCACAGGCACGTGATGTCTGCATAGTGCCAAATGGTGTACGTTGTGTCACATATATCTGACCGGTTCCGTTACAGGCGGGGCAGGTCGTGGCGGTATGTCCCTTTTCACAGCCCGAGCCGCCGCAATCGGCGCAGTTTTCGATCCTTGTGACCTTTATCTTTTTATTACAGCCCTTGGCCGCTTCTTCAAAGCTCAGCACGACCGAGGTGGATGTATCGGTGCCCTTTCTCGGTGCATTCGGATTGGCTCTTTTCGAGCCGCCGAAGCCGCCGCCGAAAAAGCTTCCGAATATATCGCCGAGGTCGCCGAAATCACCGAAGCCGCCGCCGTAAGCACCGCCGCCGGCACCTGCACCGTAGTTCGGGTCGACACCTGCGTGTCCGTACTGGTCGTATCTCGCCTTTTTATCGGTATTGGACAAGACCTCATACGCCTCGTTTACTTCCTTGAAATTCTTCTCGGCCTCGGCATCGCCCGGATGCAGGTCGGGATGATATTTTTTCGCCATCTTGCGGTAGGCTTTTTTTATCTCGTCATCGCCGGCGCTTTTATCTACACCAAGCACTTCATAATAATCTCTTTTATCTGCCAAGTGCTAACAACTCCCTGAATTCAAATGGGGTGTGCGGACATTTATCCAATGCCCGCACAAATTCACAATTATTTCTTAGTATCGTCAACGTCGGTAAAGTCGGCATCGTATACGTTATTGGGGTCGCCGTTGTTTCCGTTTGCGGCATCGCCTGCATTCGGAGCCTGTCCCTGAGCCTGTGCCTCCTGAGCGGCCTTATAGACCTTCTCGGACACGGCATAGACCTTCTTCTGAAGATCCTCCTGCTTAACCTTTATAGCCTCGGTATCGGTTCCCTTGAGAGCCTCTTTAAGTGCATCGCAAGCACCCTTGATGTCGGTCTTTTCGGCATCGGTCAGCTTATCGCCGAGATCGGTAACGGTCTTTTCGGCAGTATAAACCAGCTGGTCTGCGTTGTTTCTGAGGTCGGCCTCTTCACGTCGCTTCTTATCCTCTGCGGCATACTGCTCGGCCTCTTTGACCGCCTTATCGATATCGTCCTTGGACATATTGGTAGACGAAGTGATGGTGATGGACTGCTCCTTGCCGGTTCCGAGATCCTTTGCCGAAACGTTTACGATACCGTTGGCATCGATATCGAAGGAAACCTCGATCTGAGGAATGCCTCTCGGTGCGGCGGCAATGCCGTCGAGTTTGAATATTCCGAGCGACTTGTTATCCTTTGCAAATTCACGCTCACCCTGAAGGACGTGTACCTCAACCGAGGTCTGTCCGTCGGCAGCAGTGGAGAATATCTGGCTCTTCTTGGTAGGAATGG
>CAZWLH010000019.1:0-20188 GCA_964634675.1 uncultured Eubacteriales bacterium | reverse complement strand
CCTAATTCAAGGCCGCAACCCCGAAATTGAGGTAAAGTGCGAAAATTAACCACGCCAAGTACGGCAAAAACAGCCAAGCCACCCTTTTATTGATTTTTTTGAAGGCGGAAAATGTGCACAGAGCGGCGAAAACAAGCAATGCCAGCCAGAAGCAGGCAAGCTTGAGGGCTTCGAACCGAAAGAATATGATCGGCCAAACCACGTTTATCGCAAGCTGCACGATATAAAGCTTAAGTGCCCTTTCTCGGTCGAGATCTCTTGATGCGGCTACCTTGCCTGCCGATATTCCGATCAAAATATACAGCAGGCTCCACGCTATCGGGAATACCGTTGCAGGAGGTGAAAGCGGCGGCTTGACCGATAATTTATATATTTCGAAGCCTCCCGACAGCAAGGCACCAAGACCGCCTGCCGCAAGCGTGAGCAATGCCCAAAGAATCATTTCACGGTATTTTTTGAAGAAATCAGTTAAAGCCTTCATTTGAAAATCACTCTCCTTAATTGAGTATATGTTTTTCGAAGGCTTTATAGTCATCTTTTTTATTTTTCATAAAGCTTCACGGCCTGCGTTTTACCGCAAGCCGTGAAAAAACGGTGTTTTCTTGAAAATTTTAAAGCGGAAGATCCTTTTTGATAAAGCGGAGCGAGCCGGCAATATATCCGATTACGCCCACAACGCCCAAAACAATAAACTTCCAAATGAAATTATTCGTTCCGTCGATTATCGAAACAGCATCGAACAGTGAAATAACGGTCGCACAATTGAAATAATTGAGTACGTTAAGCCTTATAACCGAGGGGATAACCGGGTTTCCGAAAAGTCCGAGCATCGCGGCAACGAGAGCAAATATCGAAAGTCCGCCGCCGATAGCCATTGAACGCTTGCTTCGGTCGAACACATAGTGCCGTTGGCCTTCCTCTTGCCTTTTCCTCATGTATAAACTGTATAAAGCTCTCCTGCATAACGGGATCGAGTCCGCTCGTCGGCTCCTCCAAAATAAGCACCTCGGGATCGGACATAAACACCGTGACGACGGCAAGCTTTTGCTTAACACCAAGGCTCATTCGCTTGGTTTCACCTCTGAGCACCTTGTCGTCAAGTTCAAAGCGATCGGTCATTTCCCTGAGCCGCCGTTCGTTGTGTATTCCCTGCATATTCTGCATCATAGCGATAAAATCGCGTCCCGTCAGTCACGACGGCAGTGCGATCTCACCGGGAATATATCCGACCTTTTGCAATACCTTATCATATTTATCGAAGGTATCGAGACCGAAGATCTTCACACTTCCAGAATTCGGCTTTGAAAAGCCCATCAAATGCCTGATCGTCGTTGACTTTCCGGCACCGTTAGGACCTAAAAAGCCGAATACCTCACCCTTGTCCACGTGAATACTTACATCAAACACGCCTCTACCGAACCCATAGTCCTTGGTGAGGTGCTGAGCTTCTATTACGTGAGTATTCCCGGCACTTAGGGTAGTTCTGTTTGCCATAGCTTAAATTGCCCCCCTTTTTTTGAACACTGTTGACATTTGAACTGTGTTGCATTATAATACATACATAGCAGAAGCAAAAGTGCAACAATTTGCTCTGTGTTAAAATTTGAACACTGAACAAAATATTGTAAGAATTTAGGCGGTAATAATATGAAATCACAAAATTTAAACAATTCATCAAGGAAAACGGTAAAGCTCATTAAAAAGGTCTTTGCCGAAATGCTGAGCGAGAAAAAAGAGCTCGGAAAAATATCGGTCAGCGAGCTTTGTAAGCGTGCGGACATAAGCCGCGGTTCCTTTTATTCGCATTACGACGATATTTACGGCGTTGCCGAGGACTATGAGAACGAAATGATCGACAATTTTTTCAACAGTGCACGGTTGGTCGAATCGCGTGAAATAATGCACTTTATCGATTCGGTTTTCGAATTCATAAGGCAAAATCACGAAAATTACCGATTGCTTTGTCGCTCAAACGACTTTTTGTTTGCGGCGAAAAAATTAACGGCCATCGCCTCGGGCAAGCTTCTTGAGCTTTGCCTGGGCGACAGCCGTATAAAAATGAAAACGCATATAGAGCTTGACCTTGAGATATTCCTCGACGGTCTTTTGTGCGAATATGTAAAGCATTGCAGAGGCTATACCGACACCGACCTCGACGACCTTTACGAATACACAAAATATTGGGTCACCAACTTTATTGAGCTTCGTTCGAAGCAGGCTCAGTGACGTTTTTTCTTAAGAAACAGAAAAGCGACAACTGCGGCCAAAACCACCGCCGCAATAACAATAACGGGTATGACGGTGCTGTTTTCCGAGCTGTCCGGCTTCTCGGATGAGCCATCTGTGCCGACCTGATCACCGATGTTCTCGGGTGTCGAAATGTTGCTTTCGACTTCAGTTCCCGGTATCGGCAAAGACTCGGTACCAGAGCTTTTAACCGATATCTCGACGCTTCCGCCAAAGGCTTTGACGGTGTCACTTCCGTTCTTGATAATCGGCGTGACCTCAACCTTGTATTTACCCTCGGCAACGGCGTCCTTGGCCTTCAGCACAAATTCGAAAATATCGCCGTTTTCGGTGACCTCGGAGGAAAAAGCCGCAGCCGCATTACCCTTGGACTTGTCACAGTCGGCAATGACCGCATCGGTCAAAAGCCACGAGCCGGATATAAGCTCGAATACATCCTTGTCATATTCCAAGGAAAGTCCCATAGATTTAAACGGTTCCGTGCAGGAAAGAGCAACCGTAAAAACGGCGGTTTCACTGGAAGCAACGCTTTCCGACGATGTTTTGCAAACCACACCGTTACCTGCGGCGGAAGCGCCGAACACCGCAACGGTACAAACCAACAAGGCTGTTATCAATGTAAAAAAAAATTTCATTTTTCAAAGCTCCCCTTTTATAATATGTAAATTATATCACACCATTTTAAAAAAATCATTACTTTTTGTGAAATTCGAGAATTTTTTTGAAAATCAATTCATTTTTCGGTTGACATCACTAAAATCTCATTCTATAATATACTCGGCTGCTTGCAATTCGAGCGAAACCGAAATTTTATGCAAGCTATCGGAGGAAAAGAAAATGAGTAAACGCTTTGGAGAAAATATGACGCTGCCCTTGACAAAAGGCGACCGCAAACTTGTTTGGGGCGACTGCTTTAACGGAAAGGACATCGACCAAGAGGTATGGAGCCCCGTAAAATGGGACGTTTCCGATATTATTCAGGAGTGGTCGGACAAAACATACCGAATTGAGGACAGTAAAGCCGTTCTTTTTTCGACCAAGATCGACCCCAAGGACTTGAAGGATGACGGCAAAGAATACTATACTCCCTGCTTTTTGACCACCAAGGATCGTATGGAGTTCAAATACGGTTACTTTGAGATTAAGGCACAGATCCTTTTCTATAAAGGAAACAGTTGTGCGTTTTGGTTCTGCTCTTCCGAAAAAACCGCAACCGGCTATGCCGCGGAGTTTGATGCAATAGAGCAGTTGGGCAGTGAGAACAACGTAGTTTCCAACCTGCACGCTTGGGGACCAAACCATTCGTCACATGACGGCACCGTTCAGCGTCCCGACCGCAGTCACACCTTCGAACGTTCACCCGAGGAGCTTCGTGAAGAGGTCCACACATATTTTATGGATTGGACACCCGAATACGTCGATTTCGGAGTTGACGGAGAGGTCTATTTCCACGCTCCGATAACCGAGGATGCCAAGCCGATGTTCAACGACAAGGTCGACCTCGATGTTTTCCGCCTTCCGATATACTTCATTATGTCCGAGTATCTCTACACTCCGGGCAGAAAGCTCGGTTGGGGTCTTAAGGGGGATGAGGAGCCCTTCAAGTATGTCGCCAAGATAGATCACGTTGCTCTCTATCAAAAAGACGGCGAAGAGATTTTTATGAAATAATTCACTTTGTAAACGGCCGAGATAAAGCTTCGGCCGTTCTTTTGTTTATTTTGTAAGTGCTCCGCCGTCGGTTTTCAGCAAAAGCAATATTTTTTCTTCGCTGAGATTCGCAGCATTTATATACACAAAAAGCTCATCACCGTCGATTCCGATACAGTCAAATTCATAGCAATGCACTTCGCCCTTGCCGTCGGTGGGAATGACCGCACGCCTGACACCGTTAACCAAAAGTCCCTCGGACAAGACCGCCTCGGCCTCCTTTGAGGTATACTTCGGAGTGGAAATAGTTCTCGTGCAATGATTTGCGATATATCCACCCGCTTCAAGCAACACCACCTCTCCTGTATCGAGTGCCACACCGACCTTTACGAGATCGGGATAGCAGACCGTAGCACCCTCCTTGTGTGCAAAATTAACGGTAACAACACCCTCATCGACAAAATAATAGGTAGCCGCAAAATCGGTTCCCTTTTCTCTTTCAAGATATTCTGCCGCCTTTTTCACCGCCTCTTCATAATCAAGCGTTACCGCACCTATCGAGCGGTATTTTCGCATATAGACCACATATCCGCCCAGCTTTGTCACCGAAACACTCATTTCTCCGTCCGAAAAATTATAGCAGGGCATTTTACCCTCGGTATCCTCCTCGGCAACAAGCGTGTCGGGAGCTATTTCCAATATATCAGCCGCACGTGATTTTGCCGTTTCACGGTCGACGTTCGGCTTATCCTTAAGCATTTTTATTTCACCGTTCAGCAAATGATCGGAAAACGGGCCGTCATATAAAAGCGACGGATAGTCGGCAAGCAGTTCTTCAAGCTCCTCAAGCTCTGCCCCGATATCAATATCAAGTGATTCATCGGCCGATGCAAAGGCCTGCTCGGTCAGAGTACCGTCACAGTCGTAAACCGTTCTGAGCTCTCCGACCGACTGTGAAACCGAATCTGCCGCCTTGCAAAGTGAGCGTATGCTTTCACGCTCCTTTTCGGTCGGTGCTTCACCCGAAATAGCCTTTTTGGAGAGATAAAGCGTATAGTCACCCGCCTGCGACAAAAGACGGTAGACGTTCTCAAGCTCTGCCGATGAAACAGGAAGCCGTGACAAGGCGTTCTTTGCGACCGTCGACTCTGAGCAAAGCTCGGCCGCAAGTCGGCTGAGCTGAAGCGGAGACGAGGTATAAAGTGTCTTTTTCAAAGCTACATTGATGTTATAAAGACTGCCGTCAAGCTCACTCAGATACATTCCGTACAAACTTCTTTGCTCGCCCTCAAGCCGTCTTGCCTTGATTTCAAGCGACAGCACGGTGCCGCCGAGCATCGCCGCGGCGGCCACAGAAAAGCTTATGACCCTTATGAAAACACGCCTTTTTATTTTCATACCCATCACGCTCACATTTATAATTTTGAAATTATTCTGCCGCAAATTCGCTTAATTATTTGTTCACAACGATTTTACAATCTGCGACCCCACTTTTCGGCAAAAAAATATTGTATTACTTATTTTAATGTGGTATAATACTTTAGAATTTATTATAATGTGTCTTTGTGTGCCTTATGTATTAAAGCACACTTGAATCTGCAATAGCTTAAGGGGTAGACATTCATTGGAAATAATATATCTTGACAACAGCTCAACGACCAAGCCGTGCGACGCGGCAGTCAATGCCGCAAGCCGGGCCATGAGCGAATGTTGGGGCAATCCTTCGTCTCTTCACCGACTTGGGGTTGAGGCCGAAAACACCGTTTCGAAAACACGTGAGGCAATATCGGAGATACTCGGCTGCCGTGAAGATGAGGTATATTTCACGGGAAGCGGTACGGAAGCCAACAATACCTGCATCATAGGTGCTGCAAACGCTATGAAGCGTCGCGGCAATAAAATAATAACCACCACCGTCGAGCATCCTTCGGTGCTTAATACCTGCGATTATCTGTCCGAAAACGGCTTTGAGGTCATAAAAATATCACCGAGGAGCGACGGACTGATTCACTCGGAGGACGTTTTGGCGGCAGTCGATCAAAACACCGTTCTCGTGAGCGTTATGCTTGTGAATAACGAGACCGGCGCCATATTTCCCGTTTCCGAAATATCCGACGGCATAAAGGCTATGAAAAGCCGTGCCTTGCTCCACAGCGACTGTGTTCAGGCCTTCGGCAAGACCGACGTTTCGGTCGACCGACTCGGTGTCGACCTTTTGAGCGCCAGCGGTCATAAAATTCACGGTCCGAAAGGCATAGGTCTGTTTTTCAAGCAGAAATCGGTCAACTTAAAGCCGCTGATACACGGCGGCGGACAGGAAAAGGGGCTTCGCTCGGGCACCGAATCCGTCCCTCTCATCGCCGCTTTGGGCGGTGCCTTAGGCGAGCTTGACACCGACAAAACCTTAAAGAAAATGGCCGAGCTCAGCGATTATGCTTCAAAGTGCTTTTCCTCTCTTTCCGACGTTGTGATAAATTCACCTTTCGAAAACCGTTTGCCTTACATAATAAATATTTCGGTTTTGGGCTATCGCTCGGAGACACTTTTACACTACCTGGAAAGCAAAAACATATTCGTTTCGAGCGGAAGCGCCTGCGCCAAGGGCAAGGGCAGCTATGTCCTGTCCGAGGTCGGAATAGACCGTGACCGCACCGACAGTGCACTCAGAATCAGCTTTTCGAAGCACAACACAAAAAGCGATATCGATGACTTGTGTGAGGCTATCGCATCGGCTCAAAAAACACTACGCAGAAGGTAACTGAAATGAAAGAAATAATACTTATAAAAAACGGCGAGCTTGCCCTTAAGGGACTCAACCGCTCCTCTTTTGAAGACGTGCTCGTCAAAAATCTTAAATACCGATTGAAAAAGTGCGGTGCCTGTGAGATCAAAAAATCGCAGTCGACCGTTATGATAGAGCCTTTGGATGAAGATTTCGACTTCAAATCGGCACTCAAATCCACCGAAAAGGTATTCGGCATTGCCGCATTCTCACGTGCAGCCGCATTGCCGAAGGATATGGACGAGATCATTCGCCTCGGCGTACCCTATCTTGAGGAAGCTTTAAAGGGCATAACGAAATTCAAGGTCGAATCCAAACGCTCGGATAAGAAATTCCCCTTAGGCTCACCCGAGATAAGTGCCGCCTTCGGTGCCGCTCTTCTGGAAAAATATCACCACTTGAAGGTCGATGTACACGAGCCCGAAGCGGTCGTCGTTGTCGAGATACGTGACAAATATGCCTTTGTCCGCTGCGGACAGATAAAGGGCGCCGGCGGTATGCCCGTAAGCACCGGCGGACGTGCCGAAATACTCATTTCGGGCGGAATCGACAGTCCCGTTGCCGCCTGGATGATGGCAAAGCGCGGTATTCAGCTTGCCGCTGTTCATTTTGCGAGTCCGCCGTATACAAGCGCACGTGCGGAGCAAAAGGTTCACAAGCTTCTTTCACAGGTGGCGAAATACAGCGGCCCCATTGGGCTTCACACCGTCTCGTTCACCGAAATTCAGGAGCAAATAGCCGAGAACTGCAAGGAAGAATACTTCACCCTTATTATGCGCCGCTTTATGATGCGTATTGCCGAGATCATCGCGGAAAAGGAGCATTGCGGTGCACTTATAACCGGCGAAAGTGTCGGTCAGGTCGCAAGCCAGACCTTGCCTGCCTTGAATGTTACCAACAGTGTCGTGAAAATGCCCGTGCTCCGTCCTCTTATCGGTATGGATAAGGATGAAATAATCGATATTTCCCGAAAGATAGATACCTTTGATATTTCGATCGAGCCTTATGAGGATTGCTGTACGGTATTCACCCCGAAGCACCCCAAAACCCGTCCCGAGCTTAAAAAATGTATCGAGGCCGAATCGGTGCTCGATATCGAAGGACTTATCGAGCGTGCCGTTAACGGTGCAACCTTTATGATGATAGACTGACGGAGGATTTATGAAAGCCGAAATTATAGCGGTCGGAACCGAGCTGTTGCTCGGAAACATTCTGAACACAAACGCGCGGTATTTATCCTGCGAATTAGCTCTTTTGGGCTATGATATGTACTACCAATCGGTGGTAGGCGATAACTTCGAACGCTTGAAAAGCACCGTTGAGACCGCCGTCGGCCGCAGTGACGCCGTAATAATCACCGGCGGACTCGGCCCCACTCCCGATGACCTTTCGAAGGAAGCCGCGGCTGCGGCCTTGAATTTAGAGCTTTTCGAGGATGAGGAAAGTCTTCGCTCAATAGAGGAATATTTTGAAATGGTCGGACGGAAAATGAGTCCCTCCAACAAAAAGCAGGCTCTTTTCCCGAAGGAGCGCTGTGTGATATTCAAAAACGGCAACGGTACCGCTCCCGGCTGTGCCATGACCGCCGAAAACGGCTCGGTCGTAATTTTGATGCCGGGTGTTCCTAATGAAATGAAGCTTATGTTCGAAACCGGTGCAAAGCCTTATCTTGCTGCCTTGAGCGATCGCACGATTGTTTCGAAAAGCGTGCTTGTCGCAGGCATCGGCGAATCCTTGCTGTCTTCTTATATACCCTCATTTTTGGAGCAGACCGATCCGACCGTTTCTCCCTATTGCAAGCCGGGACTTGTCACACTGCGTGTTACCTCGGCCGTCGAAAGCACCGAAGCGGCCACGGCGAAATGCGAAGAAACGGTGGAAAAGCTTAAAGCTCTGCTCGGCAAAAACGTTTGCGGTATCGACTGCAAAAGCCTTGAAAATTGTGTAGTCGAAGCTCTTCGCTCGGCAAACTTGAAGCTTGCAACAGCCGAATCATGCACTGCGGGCAAGCTTTCAGCGGCTTTAACCTCTGTCCCCGGCGCATCCGAGGTTTTTGATTTCGGTGCCTCGACCTATTCAAATGAGATGAAGCAAAAGCTTCTCGGTGTCAAGTCCGAAACGCTTGAAAAGCACGGTGCCGTAAGTGCCGAAACCGCCTGTCAAATGTCGGCGGGAATAAGAAGCTTTGCAAATTCCCGGCTCGGTCTTTCGGTTACCGGTGTCGCAGGACCCGGACAAAGTGAAAATAAGCCGGCAGGGCTTGTATATATTTCACTTTGCGACGGCAAGCATACGTGGGTCGAAAAGCTGACCGTCGGAAGAGCCGAAAATGACCGTGAGCGTGTTCGAAACAACGCCGTCACCGCGGCGCTCGACCTCGTTCGCAGATATCTTGCATTTTTACCCGAAGTAATGCCCGGGTCTTGTGACCCCGAGAATCCTCAACCGATAATCCCCGAGCAGTTCGCAATGGGTGCGATAAACACAGATTAAGAATTGCCTTTCGGCAGAACGGAGATATTTATGAGCAGCGAAAACAAGAAAAAAATGTATGTTCCCGATGAGGAGCTCTTGGCCTATAACAAGGCAAAATCGGAAAACGGTGAAGCTTCTTCGGAGCCTATCGAAGAAATAAAGAGCACCGACTCTGTCGCAGAGTATACCGATGGCACTTCCGCCACAGAGAAGAAAAACAGCTCAAAGGTGAAGGCGGTTCTCAGCAAAACAAAAGCCGCTTTACAAAATGCAATACCCAAAAAGAACGATGCCAAAAAGACCATAGCAATAAAATGTGTCGCCATCCTTGCCGCACTTGCCATAATCGTTTCGGGAGTCTATCTTGCGGTTTATTTTGCCGACCTCGGTATGCAGGATGCCAAGCTTGACAACACCCGTAATACCTATGAGCTCAACCGCTATGACTATTCAAAGAATGAGGACAATCAATTTTCCAAATTCGATGTTCTCAAGTCCCAAAACACCGATATCGTCGGTTGGATAACCATTCCCGAAACCGAGGTGGATAACCCGGTTTATCAGTGTGATGACAACCAGTATTACGTAACACACGATATGGACAAAGAGTCAAACAGCTACGGTGCGCTTTTCCTCGACTACCGTTGCGACATCAATCCCCTCTCGGTCACTCAAAATCAGGTCATCTACGGTCACAATATGCGTTACGGCGCAATGTTCGGCACCTTGAAGTCCTACCGTGAGCTCGATTTTTACAAAAAGAGCCCCGTCATCTATTTCGACTCGCTTTACGAGCAGCGTGTTTACAAAATCTTCGCAGTGATGGTCGTAAACGATTCCGAGGACAATACCTTCGGCTATACCTATTCTCCCTACCGTGCCGCAATCGCCGAAGAGGAATTTATGACCTGGATCGACCGCAGCCGTCAAAGAAGCCTTTTTGACACTACCGTCGACGTTCAGCCGCAGGACGAAATAATCACACTTTCGACCTGCTGTTATGACTATGACAACGCACGTTTTGTCATAATGGGTCGACTTGTCCGTGACGGTGAGAGCGCCGAGGTCAATACTGCCGATGCGGTTGTAAACTCGGATTGCCTGTATTCGAAGGAATACTACAATAAAAAGGGTATGAGTATCCCCGATATTTCTTCCGCCGCTTCCGGCACAAAGAAATAATTTAAAACCGAACACTTCACCGAAAGGAGGCGTATGCTTTGTCAAAGGACATTAAGGTCGAGGTACTATATTTCAAAACACCGGCGGATGTTTCGCTGGAATTCGGTCTGCACGGAAATTATCCGTTGAGATTGCTTTCCTCCTCCTGCGGCGATAAGCAGACTTTTTTCAAAAAGCTGAAGCGCGCCGTTTCGCGAAGTGAAATAATAATCACCGTCGGCGGCTACGGTGAAAGCCGACTGCCGGAGTTTATCGCCCGTGCGATCGGCAAGCAATGCTATGTCCCAGATTATCGGCACCAAGGCATTATTCCCGAGGAAAAGTATGCTATTCCCGAAACCGCCGTTCCGCTATCGTCGAAAAACCAAAAATTCGGCGGATTTTTGATAGAATGCGGTCCTCAAACGCTGATAAGCCTGACCGACGACCGCAAAATAAGGCTTGACGTTGTTGAGCATTTTGTCGTCGATTACATAACCGAGCACCATACGGCATTCAACACATCGGCTCCTTTGACGGTATCAAATTCCGAGAGCAATAAAGCACCGGCTGAGCGAAAAGCACAGTCGGAAGAGCCGTCACCGCAAACCGACAAAGTCGAAGCCAAGCAAATCGCAGAGCAGGCGCCGTCGAATGATACCGACAGCGTATCCGAAAGCCCTGTCACCTGCGAACCGCCTGCAAAAAAGATCGATACCGAAAGCTTATCGGAAGAAACCGAAATCGACTTTTCGGCAATCGGACTCGAATGCGAAGACGCGGCACCCCCAATTGCTTCCAAGGGCTTTAAAACACTTCAGCAGTTTGAGCTCGACTTTGAGGAGCTTTCCGATGAGGCATATGAGCATCACACCGGATGCCGCCACATACGCCGCCGAGTACGTCTTTTTTGCTTGATAGCTTCTTTAGCGGTCATTATAATCACCTTAGCCTGCTGCCTGCTTTTCCCGAAAAAGATCTGTGACCGCACGACCGCGGCAGCACCGTCGAACGGTATGCTGAACGGTGAATTTTCCTCTTCAGATATAACTTCATCGAATTTCACGGTCAGTACCCCGGCTTTGGACGGAGTCTATGACGACGAGGAAGAGGATGAACCGACCGACAACGAATACTATGAGGATATGCCCGACATAATCCTGCCTCCCCTGCCCGATATACCCGTCACTTCGGTTCCGTCTCAGCCCGATATTCCGTCGCAAGCACCGTCAATACCGTCAACACCGAACACGTCAAGTGTCGTTGCTTCATCGTCAACCGTATCATCCTCGGCTTCGTCGGTCACGTCGAGCAACACCGTTACCTCGGCAGCATCATCGGCAACACAGAGCAGTTCACCCTCCTCATCGGCTGCAAGCTCAACCGCTCCGTCATCCTCTTCGCCAGGAAGCTCGTCGTTACAGGTTTCTTCTTCTGTGACCTCATCAACCGTTCCGAATCCGAATATCGACCCGATTTACACTTGGGATATAACACTTTATGTGACCGACAGTGCCACAGGCATTTCATATATCAACAGTGCCGTCAACATTGTCGCTATGATAATCGAGGACGAAATGAGCCCGACCATCGACCCAAAGGAAGCGCTTATCGCTCAGTCGATCGCCGCCTATAATTGGCTTATTAACAACGGTGCCAGAAACCCCTCGACCGCACCTAAGGTCGCTCTCGATCCCAACCCTTATCCGCAGGCGTTTGAATGTGCACAGGCCGCAAAAGGCTCGGTACTGATATACGGAAATACGCTTGCAAGGACCAACTATTATGCCTATTCAGCCGGAAAAACCGCCAACACACAGGACATTTGGGGCGGAACGGCTTACCCCTACCTCCAAAGCGTTGACTGCTCTGTCGATGAGGAAATTTCCAACTTCCAAACAACTAAAACCTATACCGCCGATGAAATTCGGCAGCTTATTCTGCAAAAATGCGGAATTGACGTGAGCGGCACCGATAAAACATCGTGGATAACCCCCGTGCAGTACGACAGCAACGGTCTTTATCTTGTAACACTTAAGATCGGCGGAAAGGAGTATAGAGGGCAGTTTTTACGTTCGACATTGCTCAGCTATCAAATCCGTTCAACCGCCGTTACGGTCGAATATAAACCCGACACAGATACCTTCGTCTTTACCTGCAAGGGCTACGGACACGGTGTCGGAATGAGTCAGCGAGGCGCAAAAGCCTATGCTAAGCTCGGTTGGACACACGAACAGATCTTATCGCACTTTTTCCCCGGCACTAAATTAATAAAGAATTGAGGAACAGCAATTGATAGATTCGGTAATGAATATGCTAAAAGGGCTCCCTCCCGAGCTTATAGTATTCTTTATTTCGCTTCTCCCTGTCTTGGAGCTCAGAGGCGGACTTGTAGCGGCATCGATACTCGGAATAGAATGGTACATAGCACTTCCCATATGCATTTTGGGCAATATGCTTCCCATTCCGTTTATCCTGCTTTTCATTAAGCAGATTTTCAAGGTACTTATGAGGGTTCCCGGTTTCAGAACCATAATTCCAAA
Source organism: uncultured Eubacteriales bacterium (assembly GCA_964634675.1). Lineage (GTDB taxonomy): Bacteria > Bacillota > Clostridia > Oscillospirales > Acutalibacteraceae > UMGS172. The sequence goes on along the minus strand of CAZWLH010000019.1, from coordinate 7,330 downwards.
GATCGAAAAAAAGGCCGGTCAAAAGGGAAGTCTCATAAATCGCGGCCGTTTTGTAGGTCTTTACTCCTTTGTTGCAATTCCCCTGCCCGGAACAGGCGCTTGGATGGGCGCTCTTGCCGCCACTCTGCTCGACATAAGAATGAAACGCTCGTTTCCCATTATTTTCCTCGGCGTTTTGACCGCCGGAATTATAATGCTTCTTGTCGCATATGCCCTGCCCGAGCTTTGTAAGACACTTTTCGGCTTCAGCTTTTGATTGTTTGCGGTATGTCGACAGCATACCGCTTTTATTTATTCCGAAATTTAGTTTGAGGTGATTTATTTGAAAGGTATTTTAGCGATAATCATTGTTCTCTGCTTACTTGCAGGCTTGGGATATTACGTTTCATCACGGCTTTTTACGGGACTCTCTTCCCTCTTCACGAAGCTTCGGTTTTGGCCTGTAATGCTCACCGTTGCGGTTATAACCTTGATACTTGTCCTCGGCTTTGTGCGAGCTTTAACGCCGTTCCCCACGGGAATAAAGCGCATTTTAGGACTCGTCAGCGCCTACTGTATGGGATTTTACATATATCTTCTGTTATACACAGTTTTAGCCGACTTGGTTACGGCGGTGCCGAGAATAATGAAGCTTTCCTTTACCGCTCAGCCTATTTTCAAGGGAGCGATAGTCATAGCAGTCCTTGCGATGACACTTGTCACCTGTATTTACGGCTTTATCAACGCACGTCAAATCGATCATATATCATATAAGGTTCAGCTTGACAGCAAAACCGATGTTTCCGATATGCGTATTGTAATGATAAGTGACCTCCACCTGGGTGCCGTCGGTTCCGAGAGCAGACTCGATAACATTGTAGCGGAAATAAACTCAAGAGAGCCTGACATAGTGTGCATAGCAGGCGACTTTTTCGATACCGATTATTCTGCGATAAATGACCCCGATAAGGCTTTGGAAACAATCAAGGGTATCAAGTCAACCTACGGTGTATATGCCTGTCTCGGCAACCATGACGGCGGTGAAACGCTGACTCAAATGACCGAATTTTTAAAAAAAGCCGACATTACTCTGTTGAATGATGCCTACACGGTCATTGATGACCGACTTGTGCTTATCGGAAGATTAGACGCTGCGGCGATCGGCGGCTACGGCGATATGCAAAGGAAGCCCATTTCATCTGTTTTCAAAAGAGAAAACACAGATATGCCGGTTGTCGTTCTCGATCACAACCCCACAAACATCGATGAATATACAACCGAAGCCGATTTAATACTTTGCGGTCACACTCACAAGGGTCAGATTTTCCCCGGAAATATCTTTACAAGCCTGCTTTGCACGGTCGATTACGGATATTACAGAAAGGATTCGCAAAGTCCTCAGGTAATCGTTTCGTCGGGTGTCGGAGCGTGGGGTATGCCGATGCGTGTCGGCACCGACAGCGAAATCGTAACGGTGACATTTGACTGTAAATAAAAAAATATAACTCAGCCCCTTTTGTTAAACAAAAGGGGCTGATAACGTTTATGGGCTTTAATTGCGGTAAGGAGTGTTATCTATCAGCTATTGCAATCCTTAGATAGCTTACCGCTTTCTTTTTTCTTTAGAAACAACTTTTCTTCGGTCAGCGAAACGAACCAATGAACAACATTGCCAAAACCGAACATCAAAATTATAACATTTAAATTAAATGTCAGTGCATCGGTCAAATACAGTATATAAAATATTCCGTAATACACGAAATTGATAATCAGTGAATTTATCATATTGTACGCGGTTTTTCCAAGTCCGATGAACATACTGTCCACAATCACCGAACCTGCATAGGCGATATAAAAAGGTGCAAGCTTCAACGTAATTGAAAATACCTCATTTGCATTTGAAAGATTTTCCGCATAACCGTAAAACGGCTCCCATAAAGGTATTGTTATCGCCCACAAAAGAATTGCAATGCTTGTGACAAAATAATAATTGAACTGTTTCAAATTATTATAACCGTCTTTGCAATCGCGTTTGACAATTTCCGACAACGCCGTTACGGGAATTAGGAGCCAACCCCAAATGAAATTATTGGCTATCCAATAATTGCCCTGTTCCGCAACCAAATTCACCATTTTGCAGATCATTACAGCATAAATCAAATTATCGATAAATTGCTGCACTCCGGAAAAAACGCCGATTTTACACCATGCTTTAATAACAGAAATATCGCTCTTGCGGAATTTGCAAAATTTTATATAACCTTGCTTATACAACAAGCACAAACTGAAAATCGCCAAAAACAGATTAACGGAAATATTTGACACGGCGATACCGTAAACGCCGAAATTCGGAATCAGTATAAAATCGGAAATTAAAGACAACGCTGTTTTTGCTATCAAAAACAAATAAACATTTTCAGCTTTTCCGACAACCACAAATACAACATTGACAAAACTCACGATAATTCCTATCATAAAGGCAACCGTTTCAAGCTGTAAGTAGCGATTGGTCACAGCAATATTTATTTCCGAACCGTTCATCGGCCTGATCAGAACAACGCTGTAAATAAGCACGCAAAGTGAAAAAAGCGTATACACCGAAAAAGAAATGACACCGGTTTTAAACACATTATTTGAAAAGTTCCCTTTATCATTTTGCAAAATTTTATTCAAAATAGAATATAACGGAACTATCAAAAATGCCTGGAGCGTTTCATTTATCAAATCGAACCATTCCATTTGTCCGATCACATCAAACGCGTCAGGCTGACTGTTTGCTGAAATAATAAAGGTTTTTACGGTTTGATAAACAGCCGGTATTAAGGCTAACGCACATAAAGCCAAAAAAAGTCGCCAATTAAAATCTTTCAACTGTTTCATTTTTTCTTTCATACAATCACCTCAAAACTTATTTTCGGAATACCTTTTAGGCATCCCCTATCTCCCATTATAAATATCATCAAGTTGAAATTGCAATTCCGTACTATTTATATTCATAAAGCAAAATAACCGCAATAATCAAAATAAAAGCACAGAGCAAAAACGTTATACAACCGATAGAATTTAGCGATTTTTTATGTTTTTCAGCATTCTCGTGATCGGTGTAATTTTTCGTTTTATACATTTTCAGAGGTATTTCGCCTAAATTAAACACGTCATCCCCTGTATTATCGAGGGTTGACTGATAATATGTATATCTTTCTGTCGGCTTTTTAACCGGTCGGGGCTTTGAAGCCTTGGCGTACAAAGTCAAAGGGTCTGTTTGATTCATAATGCGCAAATAAAAATCTTCCAACCACTCGGTATCGCCCGGTTCACACATATTTTCTTTAAGTTTATTCTAACATAACTTTTTGCATTTTTCAACATTAATATAAATCTTCACAATGACAGATAAAACATTAACTGAGATTTGCCGAATTATTTAATCATCATATTCAATATAATCCGGTGCCCAATCGGCCCAAGTTTGGCAATACTTATTACGGCGACGACCGTTATGAATCTGCCGATGGGTCCTGTGCTTGAAATTCAAGCGATTCGAATGGCTGTCATCGTCAGCAATATAGGCTTTATTATTGGGATTGTTTTGATTCGCCCAATTATCATGCTGATCTTTCGAATGAGTATTACCCGAAAATTTCTTTCCCATATCATAGCTCCTTTCCGAACCAAAAAAATCCTTGCAATCGTTTTGACGATGCAAGGATAGAAAAAACAAATATGGTTTATCACTTTACACGCATCAAAACAAGACCAATGGACAAAATCCTTGGCTCATAATTATGGTGTAAAGCAACGAAAAAATAAGGGATCTACTGTAAGACCGCACAATTACTTTCTTGAACTTATAACGAGAATTGAACTAAGATCAATATTTTCACTGTTTACAAATGTCCGATAAGTGATCAAGATTTCCCCGACCGTTTTTTATAGCCTCGTCCTACAAAAATCAAGTGTTGAAAATATATAAGCTCACCTATAAATTCATTATATCACAATCAGTAAAAAAATCAAGCCTTAAAAAAGAAAACAACTGCAATCTAAGATTCACGGTTGTTTTGGGCTGAGACGGAGGGATTCGAACCCTCGTCCCACCAGGGGCATCATGATTTCGAGTGTTTTAGGCATCTTATAAAAATCGGGTAGTTTTGTAGGAGCTTTAGGCAATTTTGTCCTTGGTGAAAACCGCATAATACAAGGCTTTTTGCCTTCAAAGCCTTGAAAAATACACATTTTTCGGAAATGGGTTCGAATTGACGATTTTTCGAATTTTGGGAAGAAAAATGGATAGATTGGGAAGAAAAAATGATAGAAGGCAACACACCAAAGAACGGACTCCATACCGACAAAATTATGTTCGAGGTGTATCAAATGAAATATCAATTTATTGATTGGGATAGTATTCCCGATGTAATAAATAAAGATCAATTCTATCAGATTTGCCATATCAGTAAATCTACGGCATTACATTTGCTAAAAAGCGGTAAGGTTCCTTGTGAGTGGACGGGCAAGAAAACACGATGCTACAAGATTAAAAAAGAGGATGTCAAAGAATATTTACAAACCCGTGCCGTCTATCCTGAACTGTATTCTGCCCCAAGCGGGTGGTACGGAAATCACTATGTGGCAAAACTCTCTAAAGAGCTACCTGAAGAAGTGCTTGGCTGTATGCACGCTTATTATTCAAAGCTTTTAAAAGACTATAATGACGTTTTGACTGTCAAAGAAGTTATGGATTTGACCGGATATGCTAAAACCACGATAAATAACTGGTGTAATAGAGGCCAACTAAAATCGTTCCGTAAAAGACAATTATTTTACATACCGAAAATCTTTCTTGTAGATTTCTTTTGCTCGTTGACATTTCGCTCTATTACTCGAAAGAGTATGTGGCACGTGCAAACGCTGAATGATTTTCAAAGAAAAATGAAACAGAAACAATGATTTGTAATAAAAACTAAGAATATCGTCTTTTCGTGCATTGCAATACAAAGAAATATCCGAGGGATCTACTGTTGTTTTATTGATGGTTTTTCCGGAGTTGAAATCATGAAATGGAATTCCGCTTGCTCCGGTAAATCTATTTCTGAAGATCTCTTGGCATTTTGTTGTATTAAAAGTCATAATCAGATTCACCCGGAGTCTCGGAAATGAACGCTTCCTTCAAATTATCGATAACACGTTTTCTCGCAGTTCGACCGTCCGTTGTTTCAATGTTTTTGGGAGTGATCAACTCAACATCTGAAAAATCAAACATTTTTACAATCACTTCTTGTTTAAAACTTCTTTGTGCAACGCATTTAGGCAAAACATTTTCCATAAAGAATTAAATTGCTCCAATAAACCCTGCTGCCTTATAAAAAATATTAGAAGAAATTGTACTCCATTTTGACACCTTATCTGCATGATATTTCAATGCGCTATGTTGTTTGCAGATTATTTGCTTGAATGGTTGGAGATTGCAAAAGGAAGATTAGCGATTGCAACATACGGTTCCTATGCAAGTATGATAAAATATCCTATCGGTCCGTACTTCCGTAAAAAGAAATTTAAGCTCCGTGAACTGGAAGCGAGACACTTACAAATGTTTTATTCCGAGATGCTTAAAAAGGTAAAATCCAATACGGTTATTCATTATCACGCCATTATTCATTCAGCTCTTAAATATGCGGTCAAAACCGATATGCTGATTCAAAATGTGGCAGACAAAGTGGATCGCCCGAAGAAAAATGATTTTCAGCCTGTATTTCTATCGGCTGATGAAATGCAGGAAATGTTTGAAGCTCTCCGAGGGACAAAACTGGAGCTACCGGTATTGGTTGCCGCCTTTTATGGCTTTCGTCGTGGAGAAGTGTTAGGACTGAAATGGGATGCTATTGACTTTGAACGAGGAACAATCTCAGTCAAAAGAACGGTTACAAGCGTCAACATTGACGGAAAGTGCCAAGATATCGAAAAGCAGTCTGCGAAAACAAAATCCAGCCTTCGAACTTTGCCCCTTGTGGGTAGCTTCAAGGACTACTTTGTTCAGGTCAAAGAAGCGCAAGAGCTGAATAAGAAAATCTGCGGAAACTGTTACAACTATCAATATGATGGATTTGTGTTTGTGGATGAAATGGGCGAACGTATGAAATCCAATTATTTAACTTGTTCATTTCCTAAGTTCTTGGAAAGGCACGGACTGAAAAGAATGCGATTTCACGATCTTCGACACAGTTGTGCAAGTTTATTGCTTGCTAACGGTGTACCACTCAAGCATATTCAAGAGTGGTTAGGTCATTCAGATTTTTCTACAACGGCAAATATTTATGCCCATTTGGATTACAGTTCGAAGATTTCTTCGGCACAGGCAATGGAAAACGGACTTGTAATGCCTGAGAACGGAAGCTTTGAAAGCAAATGGAAAACAATTGAAAACGAGAAGCAACTTTGATGAAGTGGTCAAGAAAAAAGCCTGTAAACGGGCTTGTTTACAGGCTTTTTGGCGGAGAGTTAGGGATTCGAACCCTAGGTTCCTTTAGGGAACACATCATTTCGAGTGATGCACCTTCGACCTCTCGGACAACTCTCCACGAGTATATTTCAATCTGCTTTTCCAACCAATAAAAATTCATTCAAAAACCTTTTGGGAAGAAAAACAGGAAAGAAAACTAAAAAATATTCGATTTTCAAACTTAAAAACCCCAATAAAATCAAGGTTTTTCTACGGACGAAACTGCCAAACGGTCTTAAATTTTCGAGTCTTTTATGCAAAAGGCGGTTTTTCGTTTTTACGAGGCGGTTAATGGCAGCTTCGTATTCGGCACAAGCCCTTGCAGTTAAAGGCTTAGTGGGAATAAAGCTACAAAAATCCTTGCAAACACTAATGAGTTCGAATAACAGCATTTTCACTGTTTTTGGAAAGAACAGACACTTTTTGGAAAGAACTGCGACATTTTATTATTGAGTGGCAATACACAGGGCAACCCCACACCGACAAAAAATTAAAAGAGGTGTATTGCTATGAAAGAAAACGCAATCAACTGGGATGCTATTCCCGATATTATTACCAAGGATCAACTTTATCGAATCTGTCATATCAGCAAATCTACAGCATTGTATTTACTGCGAAGCGGAAAAATTCCGTGTGAATACACCGGTAAGAAAACACGATGTTATAAAATTAAAAAGGAAGATGTTATCAAATATCTTGAAAACAGAAAAGTATTTCCTGAATGTTATTCCGCCCCGACAGGCTGGTATAAAGGCGACTATACTGTAAAAATGAAAAATGAAGTACCCAAATATGTTCTTGAAAATATGAAGCTTTATTATACCGAGTTGTTTGCAAAATACCCCGATGTGATAA
>CAZWLH010000018.1:0-23162 GCA_964634675.1 uncultured Eubacteriales bacterium | reverse complement strand
TTTACTGATGTGAAGAAAAGGAGAGGGGTGACAATATGAAAGAGGGTATTCATCCGCAGTATGAGACAGTTGTTGTAAAGTGTGCTTGCGGAGCTGAGTTTGAAACTCGCTCAACAAAGAAAGATATCCGTTTGGATATTTGCTCCAAGTGTCATCCGTTTTTTACCGGCAGACAGAAGCTTGTAGATACCGGTGGTCGTGTTGACAGATTTAAAAAACGCTTTGGCATGGATGCAAAATAATTGTTTCAGATCTTTGACCGCAGTTGTACTTTGCAACTGCGGTTTTAGTTTTCTAAAAGGCAGGTGATCCGATGTCGGAGTATAAAACCGTTAGAACGGCGGCCGAGGCCGAATATGAGGAAAAGCGCTCACGCTTTATCGGCAGTGTCATTCCCTGCACGACCGAGCAGGAGGCATTGAGCTTTATCGCAAAGCGCCGCAGTGAGACCTTCGGTGCAAGGCATAACGTTTATGCCTATATTCTGCGAAGCAACAATACCGTGCGCTATTCCGATGACGGTGAGCCTCATTCGACGGCCGGTATGCCGACCCTTGAGGTTCTGCGAAAGCAGGGCTTGACCGATTGCTGTATCGTGACAACACGCTATTTCGGCGGTGTCTTGCTCGGAACGGGCGGTCTTGTACGTGCATATACTGCGGCGGCGACCGATGCCGTAAGGGCGGCGGGTATTGCCGTTATGAGAGAGTGCCGTGTATGCCGTGTGATCTGTCCTTATTCCGATCACGCGCAGGTCGAGCGTGTGATAGCCGATTGCGGCGGCAAGATACAGGAAAACGAATTTACCTCAGAGGTGACGGTGACCTTTTCGGTTACCGAAAGCGATTATGAAGCCTTGAATTTCAAGCTTATCAACACGTTTTGCGGCCGACTCGAGGCCGAAACGGTCGGTACGGGCTTCGCCGAGGTCTGAATTTTTCGAAAATAAAAAAAGTATTTTACAAAATTTTTGCGAATAATAGGATGTAGGGTAATAAAAAGGACGGTGACGGTGTGGCTTTACCTCAGGATTTTTTGATGGAGCTTAAGTACCGAAGCGATATCGAATCGGTACTGTCGCCGTATATCGTGCTCAAAAGGCGTGGAAGCAACCTTGTCGGACTTTGCCCGTTCCACAACGAAAAGACTCCTTCGTTTACGGTATATCCCGAAAACGGTTCTTACTACTGCTTCGGCTGCGGTCAGGGCGGTGACGTGATCACCTTTACCATGAAAATGGAAAACCTCGATTATATCGATGCTGTGCGTAAGCTTGCCGACCGTGCCGGTCTCAGAATGCCGGAGGACGGCGGTGACGACAAGGAGCAAAAGCTGAAAAACGATATTTATGCCGTCAACAGCGAGGCGGGCAGGTTTTTCCACTCTGTTCTGATGAGTGAGAGCGGAAAAGCCGGACTCGACTACTTTTTGGGCAGAGGCTTGAGCCTTAAGACCGTAAAGCATTTCGGACTCGGCTTTGCGCCAGACGATTGGCACGCACTCGAGCACCATTTGAAAAGCAAGGGCTTTTCGGATTATATTATCCAGGCCGCCGATCTTGTCAGCAAGTCGGACAAGCGTGACAAAAACGGTCGCCAGTTCACATATGACCGTTTTAGGAACCGAATAATGTTCCCGATAATCAACATTCACGGCAAGGTCATCGGCTTTAGCGGACGCGCTATGCCGGGCAACGAAAAGCAGGGCGGCAAATACATAAACACATCGGACACGGCGGTCTATAAAAAAAGTCATAATATGTTTGCACTCAACTTCGCCAAAAAATTCTGCTCGAAGCAGGCGATATTGGTCGAAGGAAATATGGATGTCATAGCACTGCACCAAGCCGGCTTTGAAACGGCGGTAGCGGCACTCGGAACGTCCTTCACCGAGGATCAGGCAAGACTGCTCGCACGGTATACCAAGGAGGTCGTTTTGACCATGGATGCCGATTCTGCCGGCGAAAAGGCCACCGACAGAGCACTTGTGATATTGGACAAGGTCGGGGTCGACGTGAAGGTGCTGAGATTGCCCGACTGCAAGGATCCCGATGAATATATTAAAAAGCACGGCAACGCAAGGTTTCAGAAGCTGCTTACCGAATCACTCAGCTCCTTGGAGTACCGCTTGATAACTGCCGCAAGAGGCATTGATCTCGAAGCTACCGACGGTATGCTGAAATATTTAAACAAGGCCTGCGATGTGCTGGCAGAGCTGAACGACCCGATAGCCACCGAGCTTTATACTGGCAAGCTTTCGGCGAAATACGGCGTTGCGAAGGGCAGGCTTTTGCAGATAGTTGCCGAATCGCAAAAGCGCAGACACCGCACTCAGGTAAAAAAAGAGCTGAACGATATTGTGTCGCCGAAGGCCGCGAAAAACGAGATAAATACGCAAAAACAGCAGTTCAAGCGTGCGGCGGCGGCCGAGGAGGCAGTGATATCGGTGCTGATAAGGCATCCCGATATGCTCGAAACGGTCAAGTCGAGGATCGACATATCCGACTTTTTGACCGACTTCAACCGCAAGCTCTTTGAACGTGTACTGACCGTGACCGAAACGGGGCACGCCTTCGATCTTATGCTTTTGGGGGCTGATTTCACGCCCGACGAGATCGGCTATGTCACAAAGCTGCTGACGGTCGGTGTGGCCGACGAGAACGCCGAAAAGGTGCTTGACGACAGTATAAACGTGATATTGGCCGAGCGCAAGAAGGCCGATAACCCCGATGTTTCGGCATTGGAGGATACCGCCTGGGCCGAGGCTATGGCCGATCTGGCAAAACGTAAAAAATCAGGCTTTAGGGTCTGAAATGGGATAAATGGGGGAAACAGAAATGAACGAGAAGAAGAAACAGAAGAAAACCAACGTTGACGATATGCTTGAGAACAACGGCGATAGCTATATTGAAGACAGCTATACGAAAAACGATGACCGCAAGGACGATTTTCTCGATATCGAAGATGAAATTCCAGATAATTTGGAAACACTTGAAATTGAGCCTCCTCTGCTTGACCTCGATTACCTTGAGCCGACCGATGACGATCTGAAGATCGCCGAGCTCGAGGAGGTCGACAAGCTTGAAGAGGTCGTGGCCTCGATGGATCAGATATCGCTTGACGATCCCGTAAAGGTCTATTTCAAGGAGATCGGCCGTGTTCCGCTGCTCACTCCCGAGGAGGAAGTCGACCTTGCCAAGAGAATAGGCGACGGCGATCCCGCAGCTAAAAAGCGCCTTACCGAAGCCAACTTAAGACTTGTTGTAAGCATCGCAAAGCGCTACGCCGGACGCGGTATGCACTTCCTTGACCTTATTCAGGAGGGTAATGTCGGCCTTATCAAGGCCGTCGAAAAGTTCGACCATACAAAGGGCTTTAAATTTTCGACCTATGCAACCTGGTGGATACGTCAGGCCATAACCCGTGCAATAGCCGACCAGGCAAGAACCATTCGAATTCCCGTTCATATGGTCGAGACCATAAACCGTTTGAAAAAGGTTCAGAGTCAGCTTCTTCACGAAAACGGCCACGAGCCGAGCGAGGAGCTCATTGCCGAGAAGATGGAGATGTCGGTCGAGCGTGTGCGTGAGATAATGCGTGTCGCTCAGGAGCCTGTTTCGATGGAAACACCGATAGGCCCCGAGGAGGACAGCCGCCTTATGGACTTCATACGCGACGAGGATGCCTTGGCACCCGACGATGCCGCGCTGAAGACCATAACCAATGAGGATATCGATTCGGTGCTTAAAACGCTGACTCCGCGTGAAGAGGCCGTTGTAAGACTCCGCTTCGGACTTAAGGACGGACGCTGTCACACGCTTGAAGAGGTCGGTATGGAGTTCAACGTTACCCGTGAGCGTATACGTCAGATCGAGGCAAAGGCGCTGCGTAAGCTTCGTCACCCCGTAAGAAGTAACAGATTTAAGGAAAGGTAAGTTTCTTTTTAAATGAAATATTCGTATGAAACAAAAGGTGTTTGCTCAAGCACGATCACCTTTGAGGTCAACGGAGATACCGTCGAAAACATAAAATTCGTCGGCGGATGCAACGGAAATCTCAAGGGAATTTCGGCATTGTGTGAGGGAATGAAGGTCGACGAGGTCATTGAAAGGCTCGAGGGAATAAGATGCGGCTTTAAAGCCACATCCTGTCCCGATCAGCTTGCCAAGGCACTTGCCGCCTGCAAACAGAGGAATGGATAAACGCTTCACCTGAAGGGTGGGTCAAAAATGTTTGATGAAGATATAAAAATTGCCGCCATCGGAAAAAAGCAGCCTGAAAAGGATGCTCAGTCGGTCGTGCTTGACGAGTACACACGTGAAAGCTCAAAGGGTAATACCGAAAAGGCCAAGGCGGTGGGTAAGCTTTTGGCGGCCGAGGTTGTCGGCAGGCTGAACAGCTTTCCCTGTGACGGCGATGAAGAAAACGTCGCAATGACGGTGCAAAGGGGTATTATGATGACCTTTGCCGCCGTTGTCGCAATGGAGGAAATGCTGATGAGTGAGGTGGTTCACCAAACCGCCGAAAACAGCTTTAATTCCGAGCTTGAGAGGCTGTCCCCCGATATATATAAGGCAGTCGGCGACTCGGGCGCGTTTTCTTTCTATTATCTCGCATACCGCAGAGGAACAGAGGTCGTAAGACGAATGGGTCAGACCTTTGCCATGCTCTGCTCTCACGACGGAGATCCCGTTTATCAGGAGCTCGGTGAGGCAATATACTGTTGGTTCAAATCCTATGCCGAAAAAAGACTCAAAGAGTCCGGCATAGATTGATAAATATTAAGAAGTCGAAGACTTCGAAAACGGAGGAAATCAAAATGAAGGTAACAAAAGATATGCTTATCGGCGATATTCTCGATATGGATCAGGGCACTGCCAAGTTCTTCTTCGAGATCGGTATGCACTGCCTCGGATGCCCGGCATCTCGCGGTGAGTCGGTCGAGGATGCCTGTGCCGTTCACGGTACCGACTGCGACGCTCTTCTTGCCAAGATCAACGAGTATTTGGAGAGCAAATAATGTCGGTCAACAGCCGACTGCTTAAGATAGCCGGAATGATACGGTCGGGGGACAGGGTAGCCGATATCGGCACCGACCACGCCTATCTTCCGGTCTTTCTTTTAAAAAACGGAATCGCGCAAAAAGCGTTTGCCTGCGATATCGGCGACGGACCGCTTGAAAATGCGCGCTTAAATATTGAACGTTCGAATGTTGACGGTATTGAGCTTCGCAAGGGCGACGGCTTAAAGGCTGTCGGTCCCGATGAGATAGATACTGCAGTTCTGGCAGGTATGGGCGGCGACCTTATGGCACGTATAATAAGCGATACCAGGTGGATAAAGAACACCCGATACGAGCTTATATTGCAGCCGATGACCGCTGTCGAAGAGCTTCGTCAGTATCTTTGCGAGAACGGCTTTGCCATCGTGAAAGAGTGCGCGGTTATGTCGCAGGGTCGTATTTATACCGTCATAAAGGCGGTGTTTGACGGAAAGACAAGAGCTTGCGACCCGATTTTTCGCTTTATCGGAAGGCTTCCCGAGAATATGGGAGAGGATGAGCTTGGCTATATAAAGCGCAAGCGCCGTATCATCGGAAAGCTTGCCGATGATATTAAAAATATCGAGTCGGAAAAGCAGCGCTTCTGCGAGCTGACTGCCGCCGCCGACGGAATTGACAGGATTTTGGAGAACTATGGGGATTGACGGAATTTTTCTTAATTTGCTGAAAAAAGAGCTGGCTTTAGGACTTGAAAATGCCCGAATAGATAAAATTCATCAGCCGTCAAGAGAAGAAGCGGTCATAATGCTTCGCTCGGCAAAGGACGCGAAAAAGCTGCTGATATGTACAAGACCCTCTGCACCGAGGATAAATTTCACCGAAAGCAGCTTTGAAAATCCTTCCGAGCCGCCGATGTTTTGTATGCTTATGCGAAAATATCTCTCGGGAGCAAGATTTTCACGCATTGAGGATAACGGCTTTGAGAGAACCGTTTGTTTCGTGTTTGACGGCACCAACGAAATGGGTGACCGGGTCTCTTTGAAGCTTGTGACCGAGCTTATCGGTAAGCAGACCAACCTTATACTTATCGGAAGCGACGGAAGGATAATCGACGCACTGCGCCGCTCCGATATCGAAGCCGGAGGGCGAATGCTTCAGCCCGGTGCGGTTTATGAGCCGCCCGAGCGCACCGAGAAGCGGAATATTATGACCGACTCCTTACAGGACACGGTCACCGAGGTCGTGTCGGCGGCCGCTCCGCTTTGCAAGGCGTTGGTTTCGGTGCTTGACGGTGTTTCGCCGCTTGTTGCACGTGAAATATCGGTCAGAGCCGAATGTGACACCGACAAACCTTCGAATTTGCTGAATGAGCAGGAAAGGGAAAGGCTTTCAAAGGCGATTTCCGACACTGTTCGTGATATGGAGTTGCCTGTCTACACTATGCTTTGCGACGAACGTGGTATACCGTTTGAGTTTTCGTTTGCCGATATAACTCAGTACGGCCGCTCTGCCGAAAAAAAGACCTTTTCTTCGGCCTCAGAGCTGCTCGAAGCGGTGTATTCCGAGCGTGACCGAAAGGAACGCATAAGGCAGATGTCGAGTGACCTCGGCAAGCTTATAAACAATCTCCTTAACCGAACTGCCAAGAAGATCGCGGTGCGCTTAAAGGAGCAGGAAAAGTGCGCCGATGGCGAAAAATTCAGGATCTACGGCGAGCTTTTAAAGGCCAACCTTTATGCCGTTGAGCGAGGTATGCCTTACATCGACGTGGATAACTACTACGATCCCGAGCTTAAAACGGTCAGGATACCGCTCAATGTCGCACTCACTCCGTCGCAAAATGCGGCACGTTATTTTAAAGAGTATAAGCGGTGCTGTAATGCTTCGGCAATGCTCGGAAGGCTTATAGAGCAAAGTCGCGATGAACTCAGGTATATCGAAAGCGTGGCCGACGAGCTTCAAAGAGCCGATTCGGTTGCCGGACTTAATGAAATAAAGGCCGAACTGCTTGAGTCGGGCTATCTGCGCTCTCGCGGTGACCGCAAAAAGCCGCTCAAAGCGGCGGCGCCGCTTGAGTTTGAGTCACCCGACGGCTTTAAGGTGCTGGTCGGACGTAATAACCGCCAAAACGATGAGCTCACCCTGCGTATCGCAGAGTCTTCCGATATGTGGTTTCACACCAAGAATATCCCCGGCTCACACGTTATAGTGCGCTGCGGCGGAGAAGAGCTGCCCGAGTCTACCGTTATCTTTGCGGCGGCACTTGCGGCCAAGCATTCAAAGGCCGCCGAATCTTCATCGGTGCCGGTGGACTATACCAAGGTCAAGTATGTTAAGAAGCCGTCTGGTGCAAAGCCCGGAATGGTGATCTATAAAACCAATAAAACGGTGTATGTTACACCCGGTGAGGTCAAGGTATGAGGTTGGGAATATCAAGTGCAAGTCTTTATCCGATGAACACCGAGGAGGCTTTGAAATTTCTCGGCGAAAACGGTGTCAAAACCACCGAAATATTTTTCAACAGTCCGTCGGAGCTTATGCCCGAATTTACGGCCGAGCTTTGTAAAATACGTGAATTTTACGGCATCGAGGTCGCTTCGGTGCACCCGTGCGATTCGGTGGGCGAGCCTTATTTCCTGTTTTCGGATTATGTCCGACGATATAAGGACTCCTTTGAGTATTATAAGAGATATTACACCGCCGCACAAGCCTTGAAGGCGAAGACGGTTGTGCTTCACGGTGACAGCCTGACGGGGCACATTTCGCTCAAGTGCTATTGCGAAAGACTGCTCGAAATGAATAATGAGGCCGAAAAATACGGCGTGACCGTCTGCCACGAAAACGTGAACCGATACAGAGCGGCAACGCCCGAAAATGTTCGAAGGATCCGCAAGCTCACAGATGACCGACTCTGCTTCACGCTTGATGTGAAGCAGACCGTGCGTGACGGCTGCGGAGTTGATGCGATGTATGAGGCTATGCAAGGCCGCATAGTAAACGTTCACATAAGCGATCATGACGCCGCGTGTGACTGTATGCTTCCGACAAGAGGGGATTTCAACTTCAAGCCCCTCTTCGACCGCCTGCAGACCGACGGATATGACGGTGCTTGCCTTATAGAAGTGTACCGTAACGCTTATAAAGAGCCGTCCGAGCTTATCAAAAGCTTGAATAAGCTTAAGACCGAAACGGGAATTTGTTGAGTCAAGGGGAGAAATATAGGTGTCAAAGCAGTATAAAAGGAAAAAAACAAAGCATACGCTGAACCGTGCACTGTTGGCTGTTCTGTCGTTCCTGATAACACTTACGGTGGCAGTATCCTCGGTCGCCGTGCTCGAGCATTTTACCGACCTCGGTTGGCGTGACAGCGTGACCGTAAGTTCGGAGTCAGACTCATCGGACATTGTTCTTCAGCCGCAAAAGACCGTAAGGCTTTCGACTGCGACCGTGTCGGTCACGGGTGACCTTTTGATGCATTCCCCGATAATGACCGCTGCCAAGCAAAGCGACGGAAGCTATGATTTCGACAATATTTTCACCTATTTCGAAAGCTATGTTTCGGCCGCCGACTATGCCGTTGCCAATCTCGAAACGACCCTCTGTTCGGACAGTGAAGGGTACAAATACAGCGGATATCCGCAGTTCAACTGCCCGGATGAGATAGTTGATGCGGCGGCAAAGTCCGGCTTTGATATGCTGCTCACCGCAAACAACCATTCCTACGATACACGTATAAAGGGAATGCTCAGAACCCTCGAGGTCATTGACGGCAAAAAGCTTGACCGACTCGGCACCCATAAGGACAGCGAGGAAAAACGCTATGCCGTCAAGCAGATCAACGGAATAAATATCGGTATGATGTGCTATACATATGAAACCGATAAAAGCAGTGACGGTGTGGCACTCAACGGTATCCAAATGAGCACCGAGGCCGCAAAATTGGTCAACGCCTTTTCATATAACGAGCTTGATACCTTTTATCAAAGCGTTGCCGACAATATTTCAAGTATGAAGTCGGACGGGGCAGAGGCCGTGGTGCTTTTTATTCATTGGGGCGATGAGTACAGCCTGACTGCAAACTCCGATCAAAAGGCGATGGCCGCCGAAATGTGCAATCTCGGCGTTGACGTTATCGTCGGAGGGCATCCTCACGTTGTCGAGCCTGTGGAGCTTCTCCAAAGCGAGCTTGACGAAAATCACAAGACCGTCTGCATCTATTCGGTCGGAAATGCGGTTTCGAATCAGCGCAAGACGGCGGTCAATATGAAAACAGGCCACACCGAGGACGGCGTTCTGTTCAGCTTTACCTTTGCAAAATACAGTGACGGCACGGTGAGACTTGAAGGTGTCGAGCTTTTGTCGACCTGGGTCAACCTTTATACAAGTAAGGATACCGGAAAAAAGGTTTATGAAATTCTGCCGCTTGATGACAGTGTCGAAAATTGGCAGGAGACCTTCAAACTGTCCGAAGCGACCGAAAAAAGCGCAAGAGCTTCACTTGAACGCACCGAAAAAATAGTGGGAGACGGAATGAAAGAGGTTAAAGAATACCTTGATAGTCTGCCCGAAATAGCTGAATCAAACTGAAAATAAGCATAGAAAAGCTACTCTGCTCACTTTAAAGAACAGAGTAGCTTTTTTGATGCTTTGACTTATTTTTCTTCGTTCAGCATTTTTTCGGCAAGTCTTGCGGCTATCATAACACATTCATCGCAGCTTTTCAAAGGCGTTTTGGTTTTAAGTCCTCTTATTTCCTCACAAACGCAGGAGCCGCACTCCTTTTCAAAGCTTTCGGTCAGCCGGCGGCAAACGGCATATGTGTCACGCTTGGTGGAATGATCGTTCAGGTCACCGTTACAGATGCCGAGTCCGGCCAAAAAAACAGCTCCCGACAAAGCTCCGCAGGTGTATTTGCAGGCACCCATTCCGGCTCCGAAGCCCTCCGAGGCACGCATTGCGGTGCTTCGGTCAAGTCCCAGCTTTTCGCAAAACGGCAATACGACCGCCTGTGCACAGTTGAAGCCTTTTTTGTGGAGCGTTAATGCCTCCATAGTGTATTTACCTGCCATTTTATTTTCCTCCGTTACTGCAAATATCCATGGTTGCGGCGGCGTTCAGCTCAACACCTGCCGTGTGGCCAGCATTGAATTCGTGAATAGCCTGTGCTCCCACCATTGCGGCGTTGTCACCGCAATACTTCTTTTCGGGGAAGAACAGAGACAGCTGCCTTTTCGCGCATTCCTCGGTCATTCGCTCACGAAGCTCGGAATTGGCCGAAACGCCGCCTGCAATGACGATTTTTTTCATATTGTAAAGCTCGGCGGCACGCATCGTGTTCGAAATCAAAATATCACAGACACGGCGGCGAACCGTTGCCGATAAAACGGGCACGTCAATGGGCTCGTTCTTCTGCTTTGCATTGTGTGTGAGATTTATCACGGCCGTTTTGAGTCCCGAAAAGCTGAAATCAAGCTCGGAAGAATCCACCCTGGGCCAGGGCATAGGATATTTTTCGAAATCCGCCGCGGTCGCTATCTTATCAAGCATAACACCGCCCGGATAATCAAGCCCCATCGAGCGTGCGGCCTTGTCAAAGCATTCGCCTGCGGCATCGTCACGTGTGCGGCCGATTATTTCGAAGTCGGTATATCCGTTGACCTTGACAATGAGACTGTTTCCGCCCGAAACGAGCAGGCAGAGAAACGGCGGCTCAAGCTCCTTATGACATATGTAGTTGGCGGCTATGTGGCTTCTGAGGTGATGAACGGGTATCAACGGCACGCCGAGTGACGTAGCAAGTCCCTTTGCAAAATTGACACCGACAAGCAGTGCACCGATAAGTCCCGGAGCATAGGTCACGGCAACGGCATCAATGTCGGTAAGCGTGAGGCCGGCTGACTTAACGGCTTCGTCGACCACCGAGGAAATGACCTCACAGTGCCGTCTTGAAGCGATTTCGGGCACAACTCCGCCGTAAATTCGGTGCTCCGCAATCTGCGTTGCGACAATATTCGACAAAACGGTTCTTCCTTCGACAACTGCGGCCGCCGTTTCGTCGCAGGATGATTCAATTGCAAGTATTTTCATAATCTAAACCTCTTTAAAATAAACGGTCATAATAAGTGCGGCTTCGACAGGGTCACGGTAAAAATTTTTTCTTCGGCCGACCGTCTCAAAGCCCGATTTTTCATAAAGCGCTATTGCGGCCGAGTTCGATTCACGCACCTCCAAGCTGAGGAACGAAGCGCCAAGACATTCGGCAAGCTGCTTTAAAGCTTCGGTAAGCCGTGAGGCGATCATTTGTCGGCGAAAGTCGGGAGAAACGGCGATGTTGGTGATATAGCCTTCGTCGGCGGCAAGCGTGAAGCCTGCGTGACCGAGCAATTTCCCGTCACTCTCGGCTACAAGATAATAGCCGCCTCTTTCAAGTGTTTCGGCAATGCCCTCGGCAGTCCACCCTTCGGACTCAAGGCAAATGCGCTCAAGCCTTGCCGCTTCCTCTGTGTCGGTCGGGCACATTCTGCGAATTGAGTATTCAACCGAGCTTTTCATATATCTTCACAAGCTCCGTCTTGATTTTTTCGGCACATTCACGGTAGTCGTCCAAGGTGCCGCCGAATGGGTCGGGGATATTCATAACGGTTATTTTTTCAGGCGAGATGCCGGCTTTTATCAGTGCGTTTTTGTGTGCCTCGGTCATACAAACGATAAGCTCGGCACCGTCGAGAAGTAAAATATTCGCGGGACTTGCACGGTGACCGCTGAGATCGATCCCGTTTTCCCTCATCACCGCTATTGAATGCTCGGTTGCGGTGTCACCGGCGAAAGCGGCAAGTCCGCAGCTCTTGACGGTATAGCCTGTTTTGCGACGGTCGGCAAGCAGCTTTTCGAACAATGCCGCCGCCATCGGACTGCGGCAGGTGTTGCCGGTGCAAAGAAAAACTATAAGATGTTCTTTTTCCATTATTCCTTAGCGTCGTACCACGTTTTTCCGAAGTGCACGTCGACCGTGAGCGGAACCGAAAGCTGTACGGCGTTTTCCATCTCCTCTTTAAGAATTTTACAGGCGGCTTCGGCCTTGTCGGTCGGTGCCTCGACGATAAGCTCATCATGCACCTGCATAATAAGTGCGGCTTCGGGCATCTCACGGCGCAGTCGGTCGGATACCCTTATCATTGCTATCTTGATGATGTCGGCGGCGGTGCCCTGAATGGGCATATTGCGAGCCACTCTCTCACCGAAGGCACGCAGCATACCGTTGGAATTTTTAAGCTCGGGCAAAAGTCTTCTTCGACCGAAAACTGTCTCGGCATAGCCGTTTTCCTTGGCCTTTTCCACCACACGCTTCATATATTCGTCGACCTTCGGATAGGTGGCGAGATAGCTGTCGATATAAGCCTTTGCCTCACGGTTGCTGACACCGATGTCTTTGGCGAGCGAATACGCACCGATGCCGTATACGATGCCGAAATTGACCGCCTTTGCCCGTGAACGCATGGTCGGAGTGACAAGCTCGGTCGGCATATCGAAGACCTGACTTGCCGTGAGTGTGTGTATATCGGTACCGCTTAAGAAAGCGTTTATCATATTGCCGTCGTCGGCCATATGCGCCAGCACGCGAAGCTCGATCTGAGAATAGTCGGCATCGCACAGCACAAAGCCGTCCTTGGCCTTAAAAAATCGGCGAAGCTCACGTCCCTCGGGACGCTTGACGGGAATGTTCTGCAAATTCGGCTCCGAGGAGCTGATTCGTCCCGTTCTTGTTTCGGCCTGATTCAAGGTCGAATGTATACGCCCGTTACCGTCGGCAACGGCGGCAAGACCGTCGCAATAGGTCGATTTCAGCTTGGCAAGTGTTCTGTATTTCAGCAAATGCTCAACGGCCGGGTGCATATTTCGAAGCTCCTCAAGCACCTCGGCATTGGTTGAATACCCGTTTTTGGTCTTTTTGCGGCAGGGAAGTCCCAGGTGCTCGAAAAGGGCAACGCCGAGCTGCTTCGGCGAGTTGAGGTTGAACTCATAGCCCACCTCGGAGTATATTTCATCCTCAAGCTCGCTTATCTGCCGACCGAGCATATCGCCGTAGGCGGTTATCGCATCGGTGTCGACAAGAAAACCCGTCTCCTCCATTTCTGCCAAAACCTTTGCAAGCGGAAGCTCAATATCAGACAAAAGCTTATCCTGCCCCGTTTCGCAAAGCCTTTCAAGCAGTACATTGTTGATTTCGGAAGTGAGTGCCGCTTCTTTAAGACCGTCGGCAAGCTCGGGCACAGCCGCGCCGTATTCCTCCGAAAGCCTTGAAAGTCCGTACTCCGAAGAGGACGGATTCATCAAATATGCGGCAAGCACGGTGTCAAAGGTCACGCCGCGAATTTCCACGCCCTGCTCCGCACAAAGCCTGTGAAGCGGCTTGGAATCATAAATTCTCTTCTTAATATCGCCGTTCTCCAATATCACCGCCGCCGAAGAAAGCGGCAGGGAGCAGGCTTTTTGCCCTGCGGCGATGCAAAGAATATCTCCGTCCTTGTAAATGTCGCAAAGACCGAGAGTCTCGGCCTCACGGATAATGCCGGCTTCGTCACACTCTTCGAAAACGGTAGCTTCTGTTTTTTCGTCGGCTGAGGTGTCGACCGAGGATAGCCCGAGCTTTTCGAGCATTGTAAAAAATTCAAGCTCACAAAGCAGCTTGGCAAGTTCACGGCTGTTTCTTTCTTTGTTTTTGTAATGTCCGATTTCCCGGTCGATCGGAACATCGCGGACGATAGTGCCCAAAAAACGGCTCAAATAGGCCGAATCCTTGCCTGCGGCAAGCTTTAAACGAAGTGTTTCACGAATGTCGAGCTCGGACAAATGCTCATATATATAATCGATGCTGCCGTATTTTTTGATAAGCTCACCGGCGGTTTTTTCGCCTATTCCGGCAACGCCCGGTATCTTGTCACTTGTGTCTCCCTGCAAGGCCTTGATTTCTATCATCTGAAGCGGAGAAACGCCGTATTTTTCGAGTATTGCCTCGGGAGTATAGGGCGTTATCTCGGGCTTTCCGGCCTTTGTTGCCGAGAGCAAAACCGTGGTCGAGTCGGAAACGAGCTGAAAGGAATCGCGGTCGCCGGTAGCAATAACACAGGTATTGCCGCTTTCCTCACAGATCGAGGCAAGCGTTCCCAAAATATCGTCGGCTTCATATCCCTCACATTCAAGACAGGTATATCCGAACAGCGTAAGAAGCTTTTTCAGAATAGGCATCTGCATTCTCAGCTCATCGGGCATTGCGTGCCGTCCTGCCTTGTAATTGTCGTATTCCTTGTGGCGGAAGGTCGGTGCGTGAAGGTCAAAGGCAATGACCGTGCCGTCGGGATTCTCTGTGTCCGAAAGACGGCCGAGAATATTCATAAAGCCGTAAATGCCGTTGGTATACAGTCCGCTCTTGGTGGTCAAAAGCTTGATACCGTAAAAAGCACGGTTTATAATACTGTTACCGTCGATTGCAAGTATTTTCATAAATGTGTCTATCCTTTCCGAAGGACTGTGATATCTATATTGTACCATTATTGTTATGAAAACTCAAATACTTTCTCAAAATAAGAGAGATTTTTTAAACCACTTGAAATAATGCTTGAAAAATGATATATTACATAAGAAATATTTTTTTAAAACCAAAGCTTTTAACGGAGATAATATGAAAATAGGAAATATGATTACCGACGGCTTTGCCTGCCTGGCACCGATGGCCGGTGTCGCCGACCGTGCGATGCGCGAAATATGCCGTGAGCATGGTGCGGCCTATGCGGTGGGGGAGCTTGCAAGCGCAAAGGGAATAAGCCTGCACGACAAAAAATCCGAGGCTTATCTCGAGGTCAATGACTCGGAACGCCCCTACGGCACACAGCTTTTCGGCTGTGACCCTTACTGTATGGCCGAGGCCGCCAAGCTTGCCGAGCAGCACGGCCCCGATTTTCTGGATATAAATATGGGGT
This sequence comes from uncultured Eubacteriales bacterium, assembly GCA_964634675.1. GTDB lineage: Bacteria > Bacillota > Clostridia > Oscillospirales > Acutalibacteraceae > UMGS172. The sequence goes on along the minus strand of CAZWLH010000018.1, from coordinate 8,184 downwards.
GTCCGGCTCCCAAGGTCGCGGTGTCCTCGGGCGGCGGCAGTGCACTTATGAAGGATCCGAAGCTTGCCGCAAGCATTGTCGAAGCCGTTGTCGGGGCGGTGAAGCTCCCCGTTACGGTGAAAATAAGGGCAGGATGGGACGATACCTCAAAAAATGCCGTCGAAATAGCACGTATAGCCGAAGCGTCGGGAGCTGCGGCCGTCACCGTTCACGGCAGGACCCGTGTGCAGATGTATGCACCGCCGGTCGATATAGATATAATCCGTGCCGTTAAAGAAGCAGTAAATATACCGGTCATCGGCAACGGCGACGTAGTGTCGCCCAAGTCGGCCGCCGAAATGTATGAGAAAACAGGCTGTGATTTTGTTATGGTCGGCAGAGCTGCAATGGGCGCTCCCTGGATATTTTCACAGATAAACGCCTATTTAAAGGACGGTGTTATCCTGCCCGAGCCTCCGCTCGAGAAGAAAATGCTGACATTGATAGATCAGGTGCGCCGTATGGAAAAATATAAGGGCACCAAGATAGCTATGCTTGAGGCGAGAAAGCACACTGCCTGGTATATGCGCGGCCTTTCGGGAGCGGCTGAGCTTCGCCGAATGGCAGGTGGAATTTCCTCGATGGACGACGTTCTTGCCACGGTGAAAAAGGCGATGAAATTGAATAAATAAAGGCAAACACTGCAATAAAACACGGTAGTTTAAAAAGCAATGGGTATTTACCTTGCCGTTAAAAAGCTATTTTAATTTCGTGAGATTTAAATATCTTTAGAATTTACAAAGCACATATAAATTTAAAATGCGGAAGAAGCCGATTTACATTGACTTCTTCCGCATTTTTCTTATTTTATGAGCTTTCGAAACAACTCATTTTTTACAGTTTACTAATCGCTATTGTCACTTAACCGATTTCATAAGATAGTTCTCTTAAACAGCTGGTAAGTTCTTTCTTTAAGCTTTCTTTCGATTCTGAGTAAGATTTAAAAGAACCGCTTACATTTATAACAAATTCATAATAATCACTGTAAGCGGACATAACATCTTTAATTAAGTCTGAGTGCTCGCCACTTTTGACCTTGCTGAAATATCTTGATACTTTTTCGTCAAGCTCTTTGATTTTAGTGATGTCATCGGCGTGATCGGATTGTGCATAAGCTATCGCAATATTGATATCTTCATTAAATTTGTCTTTATAAATGGCATCATACCAATTTTGATAAATATCATCGGCAACATCGTTTAAAAGCTCGGTACTTTCATAAACCGCCTCATAAAACTTTGAAAGCTGTTTGTCGGTGCTTGATGTGCTTTCCGAGCCGCAGGCACAGAAACCCAACACGAAAGAAAGAGCAAGTAGCAGTGCTGATATTTTTTTCATTTTTTAATGTCCCCCTAAAATTAAAATCCAACCTCAAATCACTGTCGGTAGTTATATTGTACTCAAATATTGAGTATTTGTCAATACTCAAATTCTGAGTATGATATGATTGCGGACAGGGTGGTGATGTTGTGACTTATCGTGAGCGTATGCGTGAATTAAGGGAAGACCGTGACTTAACGCAAGAGCAAGTCGGCAGAATAATAAATAAGTCACAACAAGGCTATAACCATATTGAATCCGGCAGAGCAGAGCTCAAGATAGATGATTTGATAAAGCTATGCGATTATTATGGCGTGTCGGCTGATTATTTTATAGGAAGAAAAGATATCAGCGTTCGACGGTGATTCGTCGGGCGTTTTTCTTTTGTTATAAATAGCCGACCATTCGGGCGTTATTCAAAAATATTTGACGTGAAACGTGATCGGTGTTATACTGTGTTCATAAAATGGGAAGGAGCATTTAAATGACGGATGTTGCGATAATCGGCGGAGGTGCCGCAGGCTTGGCCTTGGCCGTTATGCTGAAGCAGGACACACCCGATATAAGCGTTACGGTTTTCGAAGCCGCCGAGCGTGTCGGAAGAAAGCTTTCGGTTACCGGGAACGGAAGATGTAACATTACAAATACCGAACTTTCGGCTGTGCATTACCACGGTGATGCCGACTTTGCGGCCGCTTTGCTTGAGGACTTCGGGTTCGGCAGGCAAGAGGCCTTTTTCAAAACGCTCGGGGTCGATTTTACAGTTTCGGATGAGGGGCGTGTTTATCCGAGATCACTTCAAGCCGCATCGGTGACCGATGCTCTGCGCTTTAAGGCCGAGGAAGCCGGCGTGCTGCTGAAAACAGGCTGCCGTGTCGAAAAAATCGAACGTGTGAACAACGGATTTTCACTGTTGCCCGACAGAAAAGAGCTGTTCCACACGGTGACGGTCGCAACAGGCGGTCAGGTAGGCGGCAAGCTCGGCAGCGATTCGGGATATGCTATACTTAAGTCGTTTGGGCACAAAATAGAAAAGGTCTTTCCGTCGGTCGTGCAGTTGAAAACCGCTCCCGAAACGGTGAGACAGCTTAAAGGAATCAAAACCGATGCAACGGTCACGGCCGAATCTGGTCTCGGCCGCCGCTCGGAATTCGGAGAGGTGCTTTTCTGCGATTACGGTCTTTCCGGGCCGCCCGTGCTTCAGGTGTCACGGCTTTGCAGCGGTGAAAAGCCCGTTATATCCCTCGATATAATGCCTGATAAGTCGAAAGAAAAGCTTTTGCGGGAGCTTCTCGAACGGAAAAAGCTTTTGAAAAGCCGTTCGGCTTCTGAATTTTTCACGGGAATGCTTCACAAACGCCTGGGACAGGTGATATTAAAGTCGGCGGGTGCCGATATGTCGGGTACGGTCGGTGCTTTGAGCGATAAAACGCTTGCGGCAACGGCCGATATCATCAAGAATTGGAAATTTAAGGTCACGGGAACCACCGGACTCGAAAACGCTCAGGTTACAGCCGGCGGTGCACAGGCCGCACAGTTCTTTAAAAGCTGTATGTCCAAAAAGGTGAAGGGACTTTTTGCCGTGGGTGAGGTTTTAGACGTTGACGGTGACTGCGGCGGCTATAATCTTGCATTTGCTTGGAGCAGTGCATATGCCGCGGCGAACGGAATAAAGGATTATTTGAAAAATGCTGATAATACGTAATGTAAAGCTGCCGCTCGATACCGATTTTACCGAGCTTCGTGAGCTGCTGTCAAAAAAGTGCGGAATTAAAATAAGGTCGGCCGAGCTTCATAAAAAGGCGGTCGATGCACGCCGTAAGGACGATATATTCTTCAATTGCGCTTTTCTTTTGGAGGTCGGCGATGAGACCGAGGCTATGAAAAGACTGAAAAAATACGGTGCCGAAAAATATCGGGAGACACCGTATGTTTTTCCGAAAATCGGCGGACGGCATAAGCGGCCGGTGATAGTCGGCTTCGGCCCTGCCGGAATGTTTGCGGCTTTGAGTCTTGCGAAGGCAGGACTTTGCCCGATAGTCTTGGAGCGAGGATATGATGTTGACCGACGGATAAAGGACGTTGAAGACTTTTTCGAAACCAACCGACTGAACCCCGAGTCCAATATTCAGTTCGGCGAGGGCGGAGCAGGGACATTTTCCGACGGAAAGCTCAATACCGGCATAAAAGACCCGAGAATAGCGACGGTGTTGAAGATACTTGCCGAAAACGGAGCAGGCGACAAGATACTTTACGACTCGAAGCCTCACATCGGCACCGACGTTTTGCGAAACGTGGTGAAGTCGGTAAGGCAAAGCATCATCTCTTTGGGCGGAGAGGTGCTTTTCGGAAACAGGGTCTGTGAGATCGGCATAAGCAACGGTAAGGTTACGTCGGTTGCGGCCGAAACAGAAAGCGGAACACGTGAATTCATATGTGACAGGCTTGTTTTGGCTGTCGGACATTCGGCGAGGGACACCTTCACAATGCTCAAGGAAAAAGGTCTTCTGATGGAACCGAAGGCCTTTGCCGTCGGTGCGAGAATAGAACATTTGCAATCCGAAATAAATCGGGCACAGTACGGGAAATTTGCCGAGCATCCGGCACTCGGTGCCGCAGATTACCGCTTGGCGGTGCACCTTGAAAACGGTCGCGGAGTATATACCTTTTGTATGTGCCCGGGCGGTGTTGTCGTCAATGCCTCAAGTGAGCACGGCAGAATAGCCGTCAACGGTATGAGCAACAGTACCCGTAATGCGAAAAATGCCAATTCGGCGGTGCTGGTCGGAGTTGAGGTCGCCGACTTTTATAAAAACGACATTCTTGACGGAATGTATTTTCAGTGTGAAATAGAAGAAAAGGCATATGTTGTCGGCGGCGGCTTGCCGGTTTGCGAAAGCCTTGCTTCGTTTTTGAACGGCGGCACTGCCCCGGCAACGGTACTGCCTTCGGTCAGACCGAGTGCTTCACAGGGCAGGCTCGAGGATATTTTCCCGAGCTTTGTCACCGACTCACTTAAAGAGGGAATGATTGCCTTTGACCGAAGGCTCAAGGGCTTTGCTTCACCCGAAGCCATACTCACCGCACCCGAAACGAGAAGCTCATCTCCGATAAGAATACTGCGAAATTCGGAGGAACTGACGGCTTCGGTCGGCGGACTTTTCCCCTGCGGTGAGGGAGCGGGCTATGCCGGAGGAATAACCTCGGCGGCGGTCGACGGACTCAAGGTCGCCGAAGTATTGGTTGAGTCGCTTAAGGGATAATACGTTCAAGCAATTTATGAAGTGTGAAAGTGTATAAATAAGCGGTCTGCAAAGCTTGTTTGTTTGACAATTATGCCGAACCGAAATGAATAAATAAAAATATTTGAGGATTTTTCGTTAAATAGTAAACAAAGCACTTGAAAAATCGGACAAGTTGGTATAAAATACATATGTAAATATTTTTAGGAGGTAATTCCAATGGTTAAAGTTGCTATTAACGGATTCGGTCGTATCGGCCGTCTCGCATTCCGTCAGATGTTCGGTGCAGAGGGTTATGAGGTTGTTGCTATCAACGATCTTACCAAGCCTTCGATGCTTGCTCATCTTCTTAAGTATGATACCGCTCAGGGCGGTTACTGCGGTGCAGTAGGTCAGAACCTTCATACTGTTTCTGCAGATGACGAAGCAGGTACCATCACTGTTGACGGTAAGACCCTTAAGATCTATGCCGAGAAGGATGCTAAGGACCTTCCTTGGGGCGAGATCGGTGTAGACGTAGTTCTCGAGTGCACCGGCTTCTACTGCTCTAAGGAGAAGAGCCAGGCTCACATCGACGCAGGTGCTAAGAAGGTCGTTATTTCCGCTCCCGCAGGTAAGGATCTTCCCACCATCGTTTACAGCGTTAACGAGGACACCCTCACCGCTGACGACAAGATCATTTCCGCAGCTTCCTGCACCACCAACTGCCTTGCTCCTATGGCTAAGGCTCTTAACGACTACGCTCCCATTCAGAGCGGTATTATGACCACTGTTCACGCTTATACCGGTGACCAGATGATCCTCGACGGCCCCCACAGAAAGGGTGACCTCCGCCGTGCACGTGCAGGCGCACAGAACATCGTTCCGAACTCTACCGGCGCTGCAAAGGCTATCGGTCTTGTTATCCCCGAGCTCAACGGCAAGCTCATCGGCTCTGCTCAGAGAGTTCCCACCTGCACCGGTTCCACTACTATCCTTGTAGCTGTTGTTAAGGGCAAGGATGTTACCGTTGAGGGTATCAACGCCGCTATGGAAGCTGCTTCTTCCGCTTCCTTCGGTTACAACACCGAGGCTATCGTTTCTTCCGATATCATCGGTATGACCTACGGTTCTTTGTTCGATGCAACTCAGACCATGGTTGCTAAGATCGACGACGATACCTATCAGGTACAGGTTGTTTCTTGGTACGACAACGAGAACTCTTACACCAGCCAAATGGTTCGCACCATTAAGTACTTCGCAGAGATCTAATAGATTTCCGAAATCAGATAAAGCCTTCGGCCGAGCCGAGGGCTTTATTTTTGCTTTTGACACAAATCTTGTATATTCCTCCGATTTGTGCTATTATATGTACAACCGAAAAAAGGGGATGGTATTTTTGAGTGCTGCGTTAAAGAGCGAGGTTGACTCCCAATACATAAAAATGACCGAAACACCGGTCGCAAAGCTTATCATAATGCTCGGTCTTCCGACTACTGTGAGTATGCTGATAACCAACCTATATAATATGGCCGATTCCTACTTCGTCAGTCAGGTGTCGCTGAGTGCCGGCGGTGCGACAAGCGTTGTATTCGGAATTATGTCGATATTGCAGGCCTTCGGTTTTATGTTCGGCCACGGTGCCGGCAGCCACATCAGCCGATTTTTAGGTGCAAGGCAGAACGATAAGGCAAGCGCATATGCTTCGACCGGCTTTTTCTCGGCCTTAGCCTGCGGATTGCTCATATCGGTCATAGGTCTTTTGGCGTTAGAGCCGTTAATGCGGCTTTTGGGCAGTACCGATACGATACTGCCATATGCAAAGGATTACGGCCGCTAGATACTGATCGCCGCACCGATTATGACCTCAAGCTGTGTTTTGAATAACATCTTACGTTATGAGGGCAAGGCGGCGCTTGCTATGATAGGACTTACAACGGGCGGAATTTTGAATATCTTGCTCGATCCGCTGTTTATCTTCACGTTTGATATGGACATAAGCGGAGCAGGTCTTGCGACCGCTCTGTCGCAGTTGATCTCGTTTATGATACTGTTTTCGATGTTCTTGATGAATAAAACCAAAAGCAGAATATCGGTAAAGCTTATCTCGCTCGATCTGTCGGTCATCGGCAACATCGTTTCAACAGGTTTGCCGAGCCTTGCAAGACAGGGACTCAACAGTGTTTCGACAATGGTGCTTAATGCAGGTGCCAAGGCTTTCGGCGATGCGGCGATTGCCGCTATGGGCTATGTCGGCAGAACCTCAAGCCTTATATTCAGCGTCGGACTCGGAATAGGACAGGGCTTTCAGCCGGTCGCGGCTTTCAATTACGGTGCCAAAAAATACTCAAGGGTAAAAAAGGGCACATTGGTTACTCTTGCCTTCGGTGCGGCTTTTATAGGTGTAATAGCGGCGACCTGCTTTGTATTTGCTCCGAATATAATTGAGCTCTTCAGAAAAGAGGCTGAGGTCGTTGCCATCGGCGGAAGAGCTTTGAGGATAATGTGCCTGTTTATAATATGTCTGCCGGTATCGGTGGTGGCGACAATGCTTTTTCAAAGTATCGGCAAAAGCTTGCCGGCACTTGTTCTCTCCTGTATGCAAAGCGGATTGATATTCATCCCACTTTGCACAGTTCTCCCGAAATTTTTGGGAATTACGGGTATCGAGATATCCCAACCGCTGTCATATTTTGCAACGGCGGTGATTTCTGTGCCGATTATGGCGACGTTTTTAAAGAAGCTGCCGTCCGACGGCGATATATAATTTTTTCGGACGGCATTTTTCTGTTAAAGGCAGAAGCGGTGCCGTCCGATCGTTTTTATGGTTTCACGGCTCCAAATCCAACTGCTTGTTGCGGTGTCGGGATTAAAATAATAGATTGCTCCGCCGCTCGGGTCAAGTCCGTTGAGTGCATCCCTTGCGGCCGAGTACGCACTGTCGGCGACTGCAACATCGAATTGACCGTCATCAATACAGGAAAACGCGTGCTTCTGATAGATGACTCCCGAAATGGAGTTGGGGAAGGACGGATGCTCGACACGGTTGAGCACAACAGCACCGACCGCGACCTGACCGAGATAAGGCTCACCGCGTGCCTCGGCTGAAATAAGGCGAGCCAACAGACGGTAGTCGGCAGAGGAATAAAGTGTCGAAGAAGTATCTTTTCTGGTCGGAAGACCGATAAGCTCGAGAGTTTTTTCGCCGCAGATACCGTCGGTGGCAATATTGTGCTTTTTTTGAAAGGCGATGACGGCAGATTTGGTCGCCGTGCCGTAAATTCCGTCAACGGCGCCCTTATAATATCCCCATTCCGACAGTCGTGCTTGAATATTTTTGACTTCATTTCCGCGCGAACCGACGGCCGAAAAAGCATAAACATTACCGCAAAAACACAAAAGCACGGTGACGAAGACAAGAATAAAAGAAAAATTTTTAAAATATTTTATCATAATTCCACCCGAAAAATCAGTATTTTAATACTGTTTTAACCCGAAATCGGCTTTCTATACCACCGAAAAACCGCATAAAACCGCGGTTTTTTCAATTTTTCGAATTTTTTTCAAAAAAATCGAAAAAAAGTGTTGACAAACGGTGGAGGTT
>CAZWLH010000017.1:0-23762 GCA_964634675.1 uncultured Eubacteriales bacterium | reverse complement strand
ATCTTATTTTTTTGAGAAAAGTGTTACCTATCATTGATTTATCTACAAAACGCTCAAACGACTTTAAGCAAAGCCTCTTGAAAAAGACGTTCGAAAATGGTATATTAAGATCGGCAGAAGGGCGGTGAAGGCGTGCTTGAAAACATCGAATATTTAAGCGGCGGAAAATTTCAGTCAAGAGGAAGCTGGAGCCATCCGCGCCGTATTATAGATTCATACGAGGTGATACTTGTCACCGACGGTGAGGTTTTCATTTCCTCGGACGGCCGTGAATACGCCTTAAAGCCCGATGACGTGCTTGTAATCGAGCCCGATACGCTTCATTTCGGCACAAAGGAAAGTGAAAACGTCGGATTTTACTGGCTGCACTTCAAGGCCGAAGCAAGTCTCGTTACGGGACATATGCATATTGAAAATCCTTATCACCTGTTGCTTTTGTTCAGTCAGCTTTTGCATTTTCAAAGCTTCAATGACGGCCTTTTTGAAGCCAACGATTATCTGACACGGCTGATAATCGCCGAGCTTTACCGCAGCCGCACGGCAGGCGGAGAAAATGCCCTTGCTTCACGTGCCGCCGAATGGATAAGGGTCAACAGTGATATTCCGCTCAAGGTGAGCGACGTTGCCGACAAATTCGGCTATAACCCCGATTATTTGAACCGGGTGTTTGCCAAATCGTACAACAAAAGCGTTAAGGCTTATATAGATGACTGCAAAATGCAGCACATAAAATCGTTGCTGATGACAACCGACTATTCCTTTAAAGAGATAGCCGAAGCATCTGGTTTCTCGGATTATAAGTTCTTTCTTAAATTCTTCAAGCACCGTGAAAAAATGACTCCGAGCGAGTTTAAAGGAATATATTTTAAAACTCATCTGAACAACAAATAGCCAAAGAGCAGGACTTATGATGCAGTGCCGTAACGAAGTTTGGTTTTTGAACCGAAAAATCTCCCGTATCTTGCCGAAAAGCCTTAAAATACGATAGTATTCCTGCTTTTTTCGTCTTCGATACGAAGGATTTTTCCCGGTTATAAAACTGCGATGCACTTTAAAATGAAAATTTCGGATGGGAGACGCGACAAAAAACGCACAGTAATGCTGACGCATACTGTGCGCTTTTTAACAAAGAATACCGCCGAAATTTCACATTTTAAAGCAAGACTTCGTTACGGAACCTCATCATAAAGGGAAATCCTTTAAAGTCTGCTCTTTGTTTACTTAATAGCTGTCAGCGGTCGGTCATAACCAAAACGTCGCCGTTTCGGATAACGGTATCGCCTTTCGGAATAACGATGTCGCCCGAACGCTTTATCATAATAATCAAAAGGTTATCGGTGCTGATCTCCGAAAGCCTTTGCCCGTTCCAGGCATCGCCCGTCGAGATCACGTGCTCATAAAGCGAGGCACTGTCGGCCTTGTCGGCGGCCTTTCCGCTCAAAACAAGTGTATCCCCGGCGCAAAGCACGGTCTGACCGTCGGGGACGATCCTTTCCTCACCCCTCATCAGCATAACAAAGATGGAATCCGGCGGCAGCGTGACCCGGCTTACGGTACGGCCGACCCACTTATGCCCTTCGGGCAGTGTGAACTTCATAAACTGAACCGGAACCTCATCGGCATAGTCGGTGAAGGTCTTCATAACGTCGCCGTCCTCGTCGATCATATTGAGTTTTTTGGCAACGGTCGGAATAAGCGTGCCCTGAATCAGTATCGAGAAAAGGACGATAAAGAACACGATATGGAATATGTCGTTGTCTATGACCGCAGGATTTATAACCGCAAGTATCGCAAACACTATCGATGCCGCACCGCGCATTCCCGACCACGAAACAAGCAGGCTTTGCCTTAATCCGGCACGGAACGGTGCAAGTATCAGAAACACCGCTATCGGTCTTGCCGCAAAGGTCAAAAACAGTGCAATGAAAAGTCCCGTGAGTGCAACGGACGGCAGCTGTGACGGGAAGGCCAACAGACCGAGCATAAAGAAAAGCAGCATCTGCATAAGTCCCGTAGCCGAATCGAAAAAGCTGACAAGTGCTGACTTGTTCGGTATGCGGCGGTTTCCGAGGATTATTCCGGTTATATATGTACTCAAATATCCGTTTCCGCCGATAACGGTCGGCGCGGCAAAGGACACAAGTGCCACCGCAAGTATGAAGATCGCCTCCATATCGCCTTGACTTCCCTTGACGTGCTTTAAAAGCCACAACGCCAAAATCGCAACGATAACACCCGACAAAGCACCGTATGTGACCTGGGCAAAAAGCATATATGCTATTTTTCCGCCCGAAGCCTCTCCGCCCATAAGTCCCAATATCACCACGGTCAGCATATAGGCGAACGGGTCGTTACTTCCGCTCTCGACCTCCAAAAGTGAGGCGGTATTGTCCTTCAGATTGAGCTTTTTCGAACGCAGTATCGAGAAGACCGATGCCGCATCGGTCGAGCTGATGACGGCACCGATAAGAAAGCTCTCCAAGGTCGGTATTTTAAGCACCGTCATACAAAAAAGACCAGTGAGTCCCGCGGTCAGCACAGTGCCGCCCGAGGACAGCAAAATAGCCTTTGCGGCAACCGGCTTTGCGGCACTCCATTTGGTGCCGAAGCCGCCGTAAAACATTATCAGTATCATAGCGACCGTGCTGATATTTTCGGCCAAGGCATAATTGTCAAACGGTATCTTGATAATGCCGTCAGAGCCGAAAACCATTCCGAGAAGTATGAAAAACAAAAGCACGGGGACACCGATACGGTTGGAAACACGGCTCAAAACAACACAAAGTGTTATTATGAGCGATATCATAAGTAATATTTGCGCCATATATCTCTCCGTTTAAAGATCAAAAGCGGAATAAACCGCATTGCGGAACTCTCTGTGGCCTTTGAGTGCCATATACATATGGTCGAGCACGTGCTGAACATAAACCGCCGTTATATGATTTACGGGGTCGATCATAACAAACGAGCCTGCGGCACCGTCCCAACCGAATTCGTGAACGTTGGGGCTTACATTGGCGGCTTTTGTATCCATTACCGTTCTGACCCCGAGTCCGTAGCCGAAGCCGTCGGGCTTTGACCAATTCTGCACTCGGTAGGTTCTCAAAGCGTTCTCACCCAATTGATTCGAGCGCATAAGCTCGATGCTTTCGGGCTTTAAAACACGGTATCCGTTCGGTGCAACACCGCCGTTGGCCAAGGTGTCGGCTAACTTTATGTATTGCTCGGCATTCCCGAAAAGACCGGCACCGCCGCTTTCGTATTTGTCCGAAAGCTTGAACCAATTGCCCTTTTGGCCGAGCTTGATTTCATAATTTCCGTCCGCGCTGCCGACTGCGTGCCATTTTTCCGCCATTCGACCGAGCTGTTCATCACTCAAATGATAGCCCATATCGGTGATTCCGAGCGGCTTGAAAAGCTCTTCTTCCATATATTCGCCGAAGCTTTTTCCCGATACGACTTCGATCAGCGCACCGACAACATCGTGGCAAAGGCTGTATTTGAAATCACTGCCCGGTTGGAAACGCAGAGGAGAGCTTGCCATAGCGCTTACAAGCTCAACGGTCGTGGCGTTCTTGTTTTCACGGAGCTTTTGCATTTCGGGATAATCCCCGAATTCATAAGTCAGTCCGCCGGTCATAGACATAAGTCTGCGTAAAGTCAGAGGACTTTTCAGCTCCTCCAAGCCGTCACCCGACTTGACTTTGATATCCTTGAAGGCAGGGAGAAAGCGGTCAGTAGGCTCGTCAAGGTCGATAAGCCCTTTTTCGACAAGCCGCATCGCCGCCGTCATGGTATAGACCTTGCTCATAGAGTAAAGCCAAAAAATGTCGTCATAACGTGCCGGTACCTCGCCCTTTTCGTCGGAGTGGCCTGCAATATAGCGATAGACCTCCTTGCCGTCCTTGTGAATTATCACCTGTGCTTCGGGAAGTCCCAAAGCAATAAATTTATCCACCGTTTCTTTTACAATAGCGAAATTCATAAACTCACTCCTTAAAGTTCAATAAGTCCTTCTTCTAACATCTTTTCCGCCGCAAGCATAATGCCGACCTTGGCACTGTGGAAGTTGAGTCCGCCCTGCATCCAAACGGCAAACGGCTCACGCAAGGGCGCATCGGCCGAAAGCTCGATCGAAGCACCGAGTGTAAAGGCACCTGCCGCCATTATGACCTGACTGTCATAGCCGGGCATATCGCTCGGCTCGGGAGCGGCAAAGGAATCGACGGGCGAGCCGCTTTGAAGCCCCCTGCAAAAGGCGATGAGCGAATCGGGATTTTTAAGTTCAACGGTCTGGATGATATCTGCTCTTGCGGCATCACTCGACGGAGATACACGGTAGCCCAGGTCTTCGAAAAGTGCCGCAGTGAAAACTGCCGTTTTAAGAGCCTCTCCGACAACGTGGGGCGCGCTGAAAAGTCCCATAAAAAGCTCACGCGTGTGACCCAATGTCGCACCGACCTCAAGACCGACACCCGGTGCCGTCAGGCGGTAGCCGCACTGCTCCACCAAATCGGCACGTCCTGCGATATAACCGCCGGTGGGAGCTATTCCGCCGCCGGGATTTTTTATGAGCGAGCCTGCGATAAGGTCGGCACCGACCTCCAAAGGCTCTCTTCTTTCGACAAATTCGCCGTAGCAGTTATCGACCATAACAACGGTCTCGGGCGATATTTCCTTAACTGCGGCGGCCATTTTTCCGATCTCTTCGACCGAAAGGCTTGGGCGAAGACTGTAACCGCGTGAACGCTGTATGTAAGCGACCTTGTATTTTTTCTGTGAAAGGCGTGCCTTGACAGCATCAAGGTCGGGTTTGCCGTCGGCTTTCAGGTCGACCTGCTCATAGTTCACACCGAAATCCTTGAGAGAACCGTCAACGTGACCGTCGATTCCCAAAACGCCGATAAGCGTGTCGTAAGGTCGGCCCGTTATGCAAAGCATTGTGTCACCCGGACGCAAAATTCCGAAAAGGGCAACCGTGAGCGTATGTGTGCCCGAAGCGAAGCTGTGGCGGAATATCGCACTCTCGGCACCGACACAGTCGGCAAAGACCTGCTCCAAGACCTCACGGCCGCGGTCGTTATAGCCGTAGCCCGTCGAGGCGGCAAAATGCGATTCGGCAACGCCGTTTTTCACAAACGCCGAAAGCACCTTTTGCTGATTGTATTCGGTCGTTTTATCTATATTGAAAAAGCTTTCCCGACATTTGTCAAGAGCCGTGTCGGCAATGGCCTCTAATCTGCTGTCAATCTTGAAAAATCCCATAATCATACTCCTAAAATTCACATAACGCCATTTCGCCGATATGTGAAAATCCGTTTTTTAAATAAAATCCCGTAGCACCGTCGGTCAGCGCAAATATCCGACTTTCGGGAAATTTTGCCCTTATGTTTTCGCAAAGTACCGACAACGCCTTTGAGCCTAAGCCCTGTCCGCGCTTATTCGGGTCGACCGCAATGCCGGTTATAAGCGCTGCTCTTTCGGTCATAAAGCCCGACACGGCAACGGCACCGTCAAGCAGGGCGTATTCGGCCGCAAGGTGGTTGAACCTTATGCAAAAATCCGAATACCAAAGCGGAAACGGCGGCAGGCTTATATCACCGTCAAGCCCGAAGCACAACGTATCGTAAATTGCCGATATTTTGCCGTGATGCTTGCTTGAAACGGTCGTGCCGTGACTTGCCGTAAGCTCCGAAAGGGCAGCTTCGGTAATTGCTTTGCATTTTAAATGCCCTGCCGTTTCCAAAGAGCATATAACGCCTGCTCTTTTAAAGGAAAGAAACTCCGACAACTCCGAAAAATCGCATCCGTCATACGCTTCTACCGCAAAGCTGCCGTCCATACCGCCGATTATTGCCGTCACTGTGCCGCTTTCGGCAGCTGTGAAGCGTTCTATTCCGACCGTTTCGCCGTAAGACCGCTCAAGTGCTTCTACCCGAGCCGCCAGCACCGTGTTTTCGAAATCACGAAGCTCTTTTACCGCCTCTATCATTAAAGCTTGCCCTCGGCCGCTTTTTCGATAACGGCAACTGTGAGGTCGCGCACCGCTTCGATGTCGGCTTTCGAGGCGGCACAGGAGCCGGAATGAATATATCTGCACGGCACCGATATTGCCGCCGTGCGTATTCCGCCTCTTGTTTTGTGTATTCCTGCGGCATTGTTTCCGCCGGCCACCGCCTGCTTTACCTGACAGGCAATGCCCTTTTCCGCGGCAGTTTTCAGCACGCCGTCGAAAAGAGCTTTATCGTAAAGAGTACCTCTGTCCATAAATGAAACGGTTGCGCCCTTATTGACAAAGCACACCTTTTTGTCGTCGGGCACACCGGCAATATCGGCGGCGGTCGTGGCTTCGATGACAAAGGCAATGTCCGGGTTGATATTATAGGCCGCCGTCACTGCACCTCCGCCGATTTCCTCACGCACCGAAAAGCTTGCGTGAAAGTCGTATTCGGGGTCGCTTTTGATAATATCGATAAGCACCGCACAGCCTGCACGGTCATCGATAGCCTTCGAGACGATAAGCTCACCGATCTCCTCATAAGGCTCGTCGAAAAAGGCACAGTCGCCGAGTGAGACCAACGCTTCGGCCTCGGCCTTGGAATCGCAACCGATATCTATATAAAGCGACTCCCGCTCGGGCATTTTGTCCTTTTCGTCCGAGCTTAAAAGATGTATCGGCTTTAAACTTATAACACCCTTGATACCGTTTTCAAAGACAACACGGCGGCAAAGCATTACGGCGGTGTTTATTCCGCCGACCGTTGTGAATTTGAGCATACCGTCCTCACAGATATAGCTCACCATAAAGCCGACCTCGTCCATATGGGCATCGACCATAATCTTCTTCGCGGCCCGGTGTTTGCCATTTACGAATGCCAAAACGTTGCCCAAAGGGTCTACGGTGATCTCGGCGTGATCCTTTATTTCGTTTATAATGTATTCTCTTATACTGTCCTCACGGCTCGAAACGCCGTTAAGACAACATAAATTCTTAAGATTTTCCGTCATTTTTGTCCAACCTCACTTTCCGAGAATTTTGAAAGTATATATTCGGCCAAAAGCTTTGCAGTCGCCTCAATGTCGTTAAGGTCGACGACCTCCGCCGGTGTGTGCATATTACGGAGCGGTATCGATACAAGCCCCGTCGGCACGCCGCCCCTTACCGAGGTGATTTTATCGGCGTTGGTTGCGGTTCTGCTGCCCATAACTTCAAATTGAAAGGGGAGAGAAGCCTTGATTGCCACCGCTTTCAGACCTTTGGTAATGCTTTTTGAAAGTATCGGCGATATTCCTATCATCGCACCCTTGCCCAATTTTCCCGATTCATATGCCGGTATGTCGGGTGCGTTTCCGAAGCTGACGTCAACCGCCACCGCTTCGTCGGGACAGAGTGAAAAGCTTTCGGTCAAAGCACCGCTTCCGCCGATCTCTTCCATATCACTGAGGAGTATCGTAACATTTAAGGGCAACTCTTTATCCTTCAAAAGCTCGGCACAGCGAAGCAGCGCGGCAACACCGGCTCGGTCATCGAGCGATCTTGCGGTGACTTTAGTGCCGCAAAGAGCGGAAAATCCGCCGCGAAAGGTCACACGGTCGCCTAATGAGACATATTCTGCGGCATCGGCAAGACCCGTGTCGATATACATATCATCAAGCTTCATCGGACGGTCATCACCGCTAAGGTGCGGAGGAGTACTGCAAAATACGCCGCCGACAGGACTTTTGCCGTGCACCGTGACACGCATACCGGGCAGCATTCTCGAGTCGATACCGCCGATAGCCGCCACCTTCAAAAATCCGCCGCTTAAAGAGGTCACCGTAAAGCCGACCTGATCGATATGAGCATCCAAAAGCAGAGTTTTGTCGCTTTTTCCTTTCAAAGTGCCGATGAGACTGCCGCCCGAACGGTGGGTTTTCGCATATCTGCCGAGATAGCCCTCGGCAACACTCAGACAACCGTCAAGACCGCTGACGCCGTCGGCCTCACAAAGCTCGCTTAGCATTTTTATAAGTTCAGACATATCCTTCTCCGAGTCAAAGCTTATTGACTATTTCTTTAAAATGTTTTCCTCTTGCCACAAAGTTCAAATAGGCATCAAAGCTGGCACAGGCCGGACTTAGCGCCACAATGTCACCGGGAACCGCCATTTCGTGGGCAACCATAGCGGCTTCCTCAAAGTTCTTGACACGGACTATTTGAGGATTGCCCGGTTTATAGCCGGGGTCGCCCTTTACCGCCGCTTCGATCTTGTCGGCGGTGGGACCGTTCAAAATGAGAAGCTTGACCTTGTCGGTCACATAGGGAGCCATAGGCTCAAACGGAATGTGCTTGTCATAGCCGCCGGCAAGCAGGATGACCTTGTCCTTGAACGCCTTTAAGCAGGCTATGGTTCTTGTCGGACTTGAAGCGATCGAGTCGTTGTAATACTTAACGCCGTCGACCTCACGTACAAATTCGATACGGTGCTCGACACCGCTGAACTCACGTGCCACCTTCGCAATGCTGTCGGCACCGACATATCCCCAGACCGCCGATATTGCGGCAAGATAGTTTTCAACGTTGTGATCGCCGAGAACGGCTATATCGTCACGGTGAAGAAGAGGAACCGATATACCTCGGTAAGAAAGGTTGAGGTAGCCGTCCTGTCCGAGCCAGGCGCCGTTTTTGATCGGCGATTTCATCGAGAAATAAAGCTTCTGACCTCTGACGTCCTTCGCAAAGCCTGCGGTTATGGCGTTGTCGAGGTTCAGCACGGTACGTGAAAAGGCGTTTTGATGAAGCAGAATATTTTTCTTTGCACCGACATATTCGTCCATATCCTTATGAACGTCAAGATGATTGGGAGCAACGTTGGTGACTACCGCAACATCGGGACCTTTTCTCATTGATATCAGCTGGAACGAAGAAAGCTCGACTACAACAAAATCGTCGGCCGTCATCTTCTCGATTTCGGGCAAAAGCGGAGTTCCGATATTGCCGCCGACGAAAACGTTTTTGCCCTCTGCCTTCAGCATTTCCGAAATAAGCGTTGTTGTGGTGGTCTTTCCGTCAGAGCCCGTAACGGCGAAAACCGTCGCGGGGCAAAGGTCAAAGAAAACCTCCATCTCGCTTGTGACGGCAATGCCGTTGTCACGAGCCTTCTGAAGCTCGGGAAGGTCGAATCTCATACCTGGGGTGCGGAATATCATATCGACCTCGAGATTTTTAAGATAATCCTCTCCGAGACGAAGCTCGGCACCTTTGTTTTCCAAGCGGTCGACAAGCTCACCTATTTGCTCTCTTGTTCTGCGGTCGCAGGCGACAACCCTTGCACCCATATCGATAAACTTTTCGATAAGCGGAGTATTGCTGACACCGATACCGCACATTGCGATGCGCTTTCCGGCTATCTGTTCAAAAAACTGCTTGCAATCCATAGCTCACTGCTCCTTTTATGTATAGAAGTGAAAACTTCAAAGAATATTTTTATACATTGTATATTATACTTTTATTTATTGCAAATATCAATATAATATCCTTAAAATAAGATCAATAATTTTTTAAATTTTTTCGAAACTTCAGCGTGTCACCTGGTCTTTCGGTGACAAAATCCGGTAAAATTCGGAAGCAAAACCGATTTTAGGCAAAGATATTGCAAAATTATTAAATTTTTTCAAAAATCCTCTTTAATATTCTCGAATAATGTGGTATTATTTCGGTGTAAGTATCGGCGGCGTTGCCGACAAAAATCAAAAAATGCGGAGGAGCAAAAATGTCTATTGCAAATTTCAAGCATCTGCCTTACGGAGATATGGCTATTATTGCGATGAAGGGCTGTGAGGAGTTCGCCGACAAGGTCGACTATTATCTTCAGCAGTGGAGAGGTATGCCCGAGGAGCACACCTATGTTATTCATCCTCAGTGCCCGAGATTCGGTACAGGTGAGGCCAAGGGTCTTATCGAGCACACCGCAAGAGGTCTCGATGCCTTCATTATCTGCGACTGTTTTAACTACGGCGTTACCTATAAGATGTACGGTCAGACCGTACCGATGAGCCCCGACGATCACTTCCAGGATCTTAAGCGTGTTATCGCCGCTCTCGGCGGAAAGGCAAGACGTATCAACGTTATTATGCCCATGCTTTATGAGGGAAGACAGCATCGCCGTACCGCACGTGAGTCGCTTGACTGTGCTATGGCCCTTCAGGAGCTTCAGTCACTCGGTGTTAAGAACATCATCACCTTTGATGCACACGACCCGAGAATCTGCAACGCAGTACCGCTCGGCGGCTTTGATAACGTTCAGCCCTCTTATCAGATGATAAAGGCTTTGCTCCGCACCGTTCCCGATATCAAGATCGACCGCGATCACCTTATGATCGTCGCTCCCGACGAGGGTGCAATGTCACGCTGCATTTACTATTCCTCGGTTTTGGGCGTAAACCTCGGTATGTTCTATAAGCGCAGAAATTACTCGGTTGTCGTCAACGGACGTAACCCCATCGAAGCACACGAATTCCTCGGTGACGACGTTACCGGCAAGGATCTTATCATTGTTGACGATATGATTTCCTCGGGCGATTCTTTGCTTGACATTGCCGCCCAGCTCAAAGCCAAGAACTGTAACCGCGTATTCGCTTTCACCACGTTCGGCCTTTTCGTAGAGGGCTACGACAAATTCGATCAGTATTACAAGGACGGACTTATCGACAAGATATTTACCACCAACCTTGTATATAACAAGCCCGACCTCTTTGACCGTGAGTGGTATGCACGTGTCGATATGTCCAAGTATGCCGCATATCTCATCGATACCATCAACTGTGACAACTCCATCAGCTCCTTGCTCGACCCGATCGATCGCATTAAGAACTGCATTGAGAAATACAATCAGAAATAAATCTTAAGAACCGTTAAACGCTCGAAGCTATGCCTCCACGGCACCGCTTCGGGTGTTTTTTTATGCCCGAATAGCGAAAAATTTCGAAAAAGCGCAAATTACCTATTGACAAGGTAGGTAATTGATGCTATAATATCACCAACCTAAAAAGTAGGTGAAAGGAAAAACCTTATGCAGAACCGATTTGAAAAATTAGTCAGGGCCAATTTCCGTTTCGGACGAATGCGCTGTTGCTGAAGCAGTCACTATAACAAAAATACAACAATTACCGAAAGGAAAAATACTATGTCACAATATAAATTCGAAACACTGCAGCTTCACGTCGGCCAAGAGGAGCCCGACATTGCCACCGACGCACGTGCGGTGCCCATCTATGCGACGACCTCTTATGTTTTCAAAAATTCCGCACACGCGGCGGCTCGTTTCGGTCTCACCGATGCCGGAAATATTTACGGACGTCTTACCAACTCGACTCAGGATGTGCTCGAAAAGCGAATAGCCGCTCTTGAAGGCGGCGTTGCGGCTCTTGCACTTGCCTCGGGTGCGGCGGCTATCACCTATACACTTCAGGCGCTCGGAATAAACGGCGGACATTTTGTCGCGCAAAAGACAATATACGGCGGCAGCTATAATCTGCTTGAGCACACACTGCCCGGCTTCGGAATAACCGCAAGCTTCGTGAATATTCACGATCTGTCCGAGGTTGAGGCCGCAATAAAGGAAAATACCCGTGCAATATATATCGAGACGCTGGGAAATCCCAACAGCGACATACCCGACATTGATGCCTTGGCGGACATAGCCCACCGGCACGGCTTGCCGCTTGTTGTCGATAACACCTTCGGCACGCCGTATCTTATAAGACCTATCGAGCACGGTGCCGACATCGTCGTTCACTCGGCAACCAAGTTTTTGGGCGGTCACGGAACAACACTCGGCGGAGTGATCGTCGATTCGGGCAGGTTCGATTGGTCGATAAGCGATAAGTTTGCGGCAATATCTAAGCCGAATCCGAGCTATCACGGCGTTTCGTTTACCGAAGCGGCAGGTGCGGCGGCGTTCGTGACCTATGTCAGAGCCGTGCACCTGCGTGATACCGGTGCCGCAATATCACCCTTCGCGGCGTTTTTACTGCTTCAGGGAATAGAGACCCTTTCGCTCCGCATCGAGCGCCACGTCGAAAACACAAAAAAGGTGATCGAATATCTGTCGGCTCACCCGTTGGTTGAAAAGGTAAATCATCCGTCACTGCCGCAGCATCCCGACCATTTGCTTTATGAAAAATATTTCCCGAACAGTGCCGGCTCGATATTCACCTTCGAGATAAAGGGCGGCAGAGAAGAGGCTCACAGGTTTATCGACAGTCTCAAAATATTCTCGCTCCTTGCCAACGTCGCCGATGTGAAAAGCCTTGTTATTCATCCTGCAACCACAACACACAGCCAGCTGAGCGAACGTGAGCTTGCCGAGCAGGATATCAGGCAGAACACTATCCGTCTTTCGATAGGAACCGAGCACATAGACGATATCATAAACGATCTCGAAAACGGCTTTGCCGCCGTGAAGCAGGAGGGCTAATTATGTCAAGAATATTCGAATCGGCAGATAAGCTGATAGGAAACACTCCGTTATTGGAGCTTAAAAATCTCGAAAGGGAGCTCGGACTTAAGGCAAGACTTTTAGCCAAGCTCGAATATTTCAATCCGGCGGGTTCGGTCAAGGACAGGGTCGCCAAGGCAATGATAGACCGAGCCGAGGACGAGGGCAAGCTTAACAAGGATTCGGTTATCATCGAGCCGACCTCGGGAAATACGGGAATAGGACTTGCGGCGGTTGCGGCCGCAAGAGGCTATCGTGTGATAATAGTAATGCCCGAAACAATGTCGGTCGAACGCCGTCGATTGATGAAGGCATACGGTGCCGAGCTTGTGCTGACCGAGGGTTCAAAGGGAATGAAGGGTGCCATTGCCAAGGCGGAGGAAATAGCCGCAAGCACTCCGAACAGCTTTATACCGGGTCAGTTTAAAAATCCGGCCAATCCGCAGGCTCACAGAGAGACAACCGGCCCCGAAATATACGCCGATACCGATGGACAGGTCGATATTTTCGTCGCCGGAGTCGGAACCGGCGGCACCGTGACGGGGGTCGGAGAATATTTGAAATCAAAGAAGCCCGATGTGAAGATCGTGGCGGTCGAGCCCGAATCGTCGGCGGTGTTATCTACCGGCGTTGCGGGGCCGCACAAGATACAGGGTATCGGCGCAGGCTTTGTGCCCGAGGTACTGAACACGGGCATATATGATGAGATCTTTCCGGTTTCGAACGACGATGCCTTTGATACTGCGAGACTTATCGGCAGAAAAGAGGGAATCCTTGTGGGAATATCCTCGGGAGCCGCAGTATATGCCGCCGCACGTCTTGCGGCAAAAGAAGAAAACAAGGGCAAGACGGTTGTGGTGCTGCTGCCCGATACAGGCGACAGATATCTGTCGACGCCGCTGTTTGCGGAATGAATTTTCCGAAAAGAGGGCTTTAAATGACGGGAAAACAGATATACCTCGACAACGCCGCAACAACGGCAGTGTCAAAGACCGCAATCAATGCAATGCTTCCGTATTTTGATGAAGCTTACGGTAATCCGTCAAGCCTTCACTCCTACGGTCAAAGAGCGAACGAGGCTCTGTGCGATGCACGTGAAAGGATTGTGGCTCTGATAGGCTGTGAGGCAGGTGAGATAACCTTTACCTCGGGCGGAAGCGAGGCCGATAATCAGGCTATAATCTCCGCCGCAAGGCTCGGTGAGTCCAAAGGCAAAAAGCACATAATTTCAACGGCCTTCGAGCATCATGCGGTGCTTCACACGCTCGATAAGCTGAAGCGGCAGGGCTTTGAAATAACCCTGCTCGACGTCGGCGAAAAGGGACTTGTGACGGCAAAGCAGGTGGCCGATGCCATAACCGATGATACCTGTCTTGTTACCGTGATGTTTGCCAATAACGAAATAGGCACCGTCCAGCCGATAAAGGAAATAGGTGAAGTGTGCCGCCGTAAAGGTGTGCCTTTCCATACCGATGCGGTGCAGGCGGCAGGACATATCGAAATAGATGTTAAGGATATGAACATTGATATGCTGTCGGCCTCGGCACACAAGTTTCACGGGCCTAAGGGGGTCGGTCTGCTTTATGCCAAAAAGGGAATAAGGCTCACGAATCTTATTGAGGGCGGAGCTCAGGAACGTGGAAAAAGAGCGGGCACCGAAAACATTCCGGCAATAATGGGAATGGCGGCCGCCTTGGAGGAGACAGTGCATAGTATCCCCGAAAACAGTGTGAAAATCGCCCGTTTACGTGACCGGCTGATTGACGGTATATCCGAAATTCCTCATTCGGTTCTCAACGGTGACCGTGAAAAGCGGCTGCCCTCCAACGTGAGCTTTTGCTTTGAGGGCATAGAGGGTGAGTCATTGCTTTTGCTGCTTGATGACAAGGGTATTTGCGCTTCATCGGGCTCGGCCTGCACCTCGGGCTCACTTGACCCGAGCCACGTGTTGCTCAGTATCGGTCGCGTGCACGACGTTGCCCACGGTTCCTTAAGATTAACACTGTCCGAAAGCACGACGACCGAGGAAATCGACTATACAATTCGGGCCGTCAAAGAAACGGTGGCTTATCTCAGAAGCATTTCTCCCGTATGGCGTGACCTTATTAACGGTCGGCGTGAATTTATAATAAAATAAGATAAAACAAAACACGGCAAAAGCGATAAAGTTCGACCTTTGCCGTGTTTTTTGAATTTATTTTTTGATCCAGGTGGACGGTGCGAAGAAAATGAGTATAGGGTATATTTCAAGGCGTCCGAGCAGCATCGTAAAGGAAAGCAGAAGCTTTGAAATATCCGAAAATGCAGCATAGCTTGACATAGGACCGATGGCACCCAAGGCCGGACCGACGTTGTTGAAGCAGGAGACCGCGGCGGTGAAATCGGACAAAAAGTCGAATTTATCACCCTCAAGTGCCGAAAGCAGCAACAGTATTATCAAAAAGATCATACAGTATATCGCCAGATATCCGCTGACACCTGAAATGGTCTCGTCGTCAAGCTTTTTGCCCTCGAAGCGCACCGCCTCGACCGAACGGGGGTGTATCGTGCGGCGAAGCTCACGCTTGACCGTTTTGAAGAGCATAATGACACGTGATACCTTGATTCCGCCGGCAGTCGAGCCTGCACAGCCGCCGATGAACATCAGCACCGTCAGTATCGTTTTCGACATCATGGGCCATTCATTAAAGTCGACCGAGGAATAACCGGTGGTGGTTATGATAGAAGCTGCCTGGAACGACGAGTGTCTGAGCGCTTCGGCAAATGAGTCGTAAAGCCCCCTTATATTAAAGACTATGGCCGTTATCGAGACGGCAACGATACCGAGATAGCACCACAGCTCCTCGCTTTTAAAGGCCGATCTTGCACGGTGTATGAGTATCATATAATAAAGGTTGAAGTTTATGCCGAAAATGAGCATAAATGCCGTAATGACCCATTGGCAATAGGAGTTGTAGCTTCCAAGGCTGTCGGCCTTTATTCCGAAGCCGCCCGTGCCCGCGGTGCCGAAGGAATGGAGCAGACTGTCAAACAGGCTCATTCCGCCGCAAAGGAGCATTACAGTCATAACGGCGGTCAAAACTATATATATGATATAAAGTATTTTTGCGGTGTCACGCAGCTTCGGAACTATCTTACCGACGATAGGACCCGGCATTTCGGCACGCATAATGTGAATGTCACGTCCCGATTCAGAGGGGAATATCGCCATTATGAAGACAAGAACTCCCATACCGCCGACCCAATGGGTAAAGCTTCGCCAAAAAAGCGCACCGTGGCTCAAGGCCTCGACATCGTTAAGGATCGAAGCTCCGGTCGTGGTAAAGCCGCTGACCGTTTCGAAAAGGGCGTTGATATAGTTGGGAATATCGCCGCTTATGACAAAGGGCAAAGCACCTGCCGTCGACATAGCTATCCATGCAAGTGCAACGGTAGCCAAGCCCTCTTTTGCAAATATCATCCTGTTTTCCGAGCGGCCGCCTATCGATAAGGCAAAGCCTACCGCTGCCGCGATCGCCGCAGATACGGCAAAGCCCTTCAAAGAAGCCCATTCGCCGTAAATAATGCTGACGGCAAGCGGCAAAAGCATAAGCAGGGCTTCGATTATAAGTATTTTTCCGACGGTGCGAAAAACCATTCTTCTGTTCATTTTCCGCTACCTCAAAATATCGTCAAGATCCTGCAGGCGGCGGTCGGTCGCAATGACAACGACGTTGTCTCCGCCGAAAATCATATCGTCACCGTTGGGAATAAGTGTTTCACGGCCTCTGATAATTCCGGCTATCAAAATTCCGTCCTTTATTTCAAGTTCCTTCAAGGGAACGCCGATAACCCTGGAATCCTCCTTGACGTTGAACTCCAAAGCCTCGGCCTTGCCGTCGGCAAGCTGATAAAGGGTCTCGATATTGCTTCCGAGCGAGTTTTGAAGCGCTCTTGCATAGCTGACAAGCACGTCGGCGATTATCTTTTTGGGAGAAACGACACAGTCGAGCCCCAAATTTTCAGCCATAAGCATAAGCTCGTCACGGTTGACCTTCGATATGACGTTGGGCACGTTTTGCGAAGCGGCGAATATCGAAATAAGGATGTTTTCCTCATCCATTCCGGTCAGTGCCGCAAAGGCATCGATGTCACGAAGCCCCTCCTCAAGCAAAAGCTCCTGAGCGGCTCCGTCACCGTTAATGATGACCGCCTTGGGGAGCGATTCGCTCAGCTCACGGCACACCTTTTCGTCACGGTCGATTATCTTCACCGAGCTTCCGTTTTCGCAAAGCATTTCGGCAAGATAATGCGCGGTACGGCTTCCGCCGAGAAGCATAACGTTTCTGGCACGCTTTTTGAATGAGCCAAGGCTTCTGAAGAACTTTTCAAGCTCGTTCGGCTGAGCGGTCAGCCCGATTCTGTCACCGCTTTTGAGCCTGAAATTACCCGAAGGTATAACGACCTCATCCTCACGGCGGACATAGCATACAAGTATCCTTGCACGGTGCTTGTTGCGCATTTCCATAAGGCTCATTCCGTCAAGTACCGAGTCGGGCTTGAGCCGGAACTCTATCATTTCGAGATTGCCTCTCGAAAAGGTCTCGATCTTGACCGCAGACGGGAATTTCAAAATATTGAAAAGCTCCTTTGCGGCAAGATATTCGGGATTTATCGACATCGAAAGCTCAAGGTGCTTTTGCAAAAAGCCTAAGCTGTTGTCGTTGTATTCCGGATTGCGGATTCTCGCAATGGTATATTTGGCGCCCATTTTGCGTGCCAAAAAGCAACTCAGCATATTCAGCTCGTCGGAGCCCGTTACGGCAATGAATAGGTCGGCCGATTCGGCACCGGCTTCGTCAAGCACGTCGCTGTCGGCACCGTTGCCGCAAACACCCATACAGTCGTAAACATTGGTGATGTCGGCAAGCTGTGCCGCATCGCAATCGACGGCAACGATATCGTGTCCCTCGTTGCCGAGACTCTGAATTATCGTGCCGCCTATTTTTCCGCAGCCGACAATGATAATATTCATAACACTACCCTCAAAAATTTATTTTCTGTCCGAAAGCTTTATATAGTCCTCGGCCGGCTTGACGTTGATGTATGCCGGTCTGATGATTTTACCCGCATTTTGAATTTCTTCTATTCTGTGGGCACTCCAGCCCGCAATTCTCGAAACGGCGAATATCGGTGTGAAAAGCTCACACGGCAGTTCAAGCATACGGTAAATGAGTCCCGAGTAGAAGTCGACGTTGGCACTTACGCCCTTATACATTTTGCGCTTTTCGGCTATTATCTCGGGAGCCAAGGAAGCCACCGTTTCGTAAAGCTCGTACTCCTCCTCACGGTGCTTTTCGGCCGACAAACGCTTGGCATAGCCCCTTAAAATATCGGCTCTCGGGTCACTGAGTGAATAAACAGCGTGTCCCATACCGTAAATGAGACCGGCGTTGTCAAAGGCCTGCTTTTCGAGAAGTCTTACGAGATGATCCTTGATCTGTCCCTTGTCGGCGGTATTTATGCTCTGCTTCATATCGTCGAACATTTTAACGACCTTGATGTTGGCACCGCC
This sequence comes from uncultured Eubacteriales bacterium, assembly GCA_964634675.1. Taxonomy (GTDB): domain Bacteria; phylum Bacillota; class Clostridia; order Oscillospirales; family Acutalibacteraceae; genus UMGS172. Next base: position 5,729 of record CAZWLH010000017.1, on the reverse strand, counting down.
GTGTCGCGGACCTTTAAGCGAGCCGAGTGCCGCCGCAACCGCAGAGTAGGTATCGGTTCCCGACGAGGTCACGACGTGGGTCGTGAAGGTCGAGTTGTTACCGCCGCCGTGCTCGGCGTGAAGCACCATGGCAAGATCGAGTATCTTGGCCTCCAAGTCGGAAAATTCGCCGTCCTCTCTCAAAAGAGTCAGAAGGTTCTCGGCCGTTGAATACTCCGGCTTGGGAAGATGAATGAAAAGGCTCTTGCCCTGATGATAGTGCTGATACGACTGATAGCCGTAAACCGCAAGCATCGGGAAAACGGCGATAAGCTGCATACACTGACGGAGCACATTCGGGATAGAGATATCGTCGGGATTGTCGTCATAGGCATAAAGTGCGAGAACGCTTCGGGAAAGAATGTTCATCATATCCTTACCCGGTGCCTTAAGTATCATATCACGGACGAACGAGGCGGGAAGAGAGCGGTATGAACCGAGCTCCTCACGGAATTCCGAAAGCTCGGATTCCGTCGGAAGCTTTGAAAAAAGCAGCAAATACACGGTCTCCTCAAAGCCGAAGCGGCCGTCGGACGTAAAGCCCGAAACCAGATCTCTGACATTCACTCCGCGATAGCGCAAAACGCCGTGGCAGGGCACGGTGTTGCCGTTTTCGTCGGTATCCTTGGCCTTTATGCTCGATATTTCGGTAAGTCCCGTCGCAACGCCGTTGCCGTTTATGTCGCGCAGACCTCTGAAGATATGGTGCTCGGAATACATTTCGGGCGAAATGTTGTTTCCGCTGTTTGAAACGTCGGCCATCTTTTTAATGTAAGGCGTAATTTCGGAATAAGAGCTTCTCATTTTAAGTTCCTCCTTTTCGAGAGCATCGTGTTTGTTGTTTAACGGTATTATATAATAATTCCGACTTAAATTCAATACATCGGGCGGTTAAGGTTTGGTAACAACTCGGTTAAATGATTGTAAACATTATTCGGTCATACGCTTTATTCCTCGGTTGGAATAGGCGATTATAACTATCGACATAGCCGCGACCGCAAGACATATGCCGGCACCGGTCAGACCCGTCATAAGGCGGCGGAAATCGGCACTTTCGCCGAATGAAACCAGCATAGTCGTCTCAAGTGACAGCATTGAAACAAGTGCAGCCGCAAAGCGAATGGCCTTGGAAACCCTTATCACGGGGCGGTCGAGCGAACGGTAGCGTGCGATATCGATGACCGATATGGTGACACGGTAAAAGGTATAGACCGCCGAAATGAGCGTTACAAACATAGGGTATGAGGTGACCTCATCGCTTACCGAAAGGTATATCACCACGGCGGTGAGGGCAAAGTTGAGCACAAGCATCAGTATGCCGCACAGTCTGCAACGGCGGTATTCGGTGATGTCGGTCTTGCCGTCGGAGTCGGAGTGCATATAGCGCAATATCAAAAATCTTATCAGTGACAAAAGAACATAGTATACCGCGACCGATATCCAAAGCAGTGAGGAATAGTATATTCCGGCCACCATTTTAAAGGACGAATAAAGCAGATTGAAGCCGAGCGAAAAATGAAGCGATACAAAGGTTTTAAAGTTGCTGTCGGTGAAATAGCGGTTGCCGAGCGGATTGTCGTAAACCATCTGCCTTGCCTTGCGAAAACGCTCCGGCAGGCTTTTCGAAAAGAACACCGTGACCGAGGTCAGCGTATAGGCCGAAACCGGATAGATGACGTAGGCAACGGCGGAATGAGGCTTGCCTTTAATGAACACCGCCGTAAGTGCGGCACCGCTGAATATGCTCAAGGCGATCATTACCCAACCCGGAATGATGAATATACTTTTCAGCATCGCTTTGAATTTTTCCACCGTGTCGCCTCCTCTTTAGTGATTACATATATTCCATTATACAATAATTCTTCGTAAAATAAAAGTATTATTTGCTTCGAAAGTCCGAAATAAGCGGGAAAATAATCGACATTGCTCGACACAATCCGCAAAATATGCAGCAGCTCTTGAAATCTCAAATATCGCACGGGTGAGTGCCGTATCAATTTTACGGTCGAATTTCCGAGAAAAATGTCGAACTTTTTTGAAAAAAGAACGCAAAGTCCCTATATAGGGACTTTATGTTTGATAAAATACAGTCGTAAGGTGAAGAAAAGCCTTGACAAAACACCTCGACGGTGATAAAATAATCATACCGAACAAATGTTCGGCGAAGAAAAGGAGAAATAGCAATGTTCATTTTACAGACGGTTCTTGAATTTTCGGTTGCGGCATTCATAATATGGGGACTTTTCAATGAAAGCCGCCTTGTACGCTTTGAAGACAGAATTGCCGACTTCGTCAAACGCCGTGTGCGCCGCTCATATGCCAAGCACAATGAATACCGTCACAAAGCACGCCGTAAGGACGACCGCACCTGTGCCTGAAAAAATGTGTTGAAAACTGCTTTGATATGTTGTATAATGACCTCGGTGAGAGCGCGGTCTCTTAAAAATGTCACACCGAAAGGATGTTTTTGATGCTCAGTTTTTTGAAGGACGGCGAAAAGCCGCTTGACAACATTGCCGATGACGGCGGCTATACCTCGATATTCCGCACCGTTTGCTGCATAGGTGACAGTCTTTCCTCGGGCGAGTTTGAGTCGATGAGTGATGACGGCCAACGCGGTTGGCACGATATGTTCGAATATTCCTGGGGTCAGTATATGGCACGTATGTGCGGCTTCAAATGCTACAATTTTTCAAGAGGCGGTATGACCGCAAAGGAATACTGCGAAAGCTTTGCCGAAAAGTGCCGTTTTTGGAGTCCCGAATTCGCTTCGCAGTGCTATATCATCGCACTCGGCGTGAATGACCTTAGCAATGAGGGAAGACCCGTGGGCTCGGTCGACGATATAAAAGAGGATTGGCACTGCAACGAGAAGACCTTTGCCGGATATTACGGTACCATCGTTCAGCGCATAAAGGCCATTCAGCCCAGGGCAAAGTTCTTCTTTATGACTATGCCGAGGGACTCAAGCGACAGCGAAGAAAAGGATATAATAAAGCAGAACGGCCGCAAGCTTCTTTACGACCTTGCCGAAAAATTCGATAATTCTTATGTTATCGATCTTTACGAATATGCTCCCATTTATGACGACAAATTCAAAGAGGTTATGTTCCTGCGCGGCCATATGAGTCCTATGGGATATATTTATACCGCCAAGATAGTTGCTTCCTATATTGATTTCATAATCCGCTCAAATCCCGCCGATTTCAAAGAGGTGCCCTTTATCGGCACCGATCTCCACGGATGAGCTGAGAAAACGACAACCCCCGAACCGTAAAAAACAGTTCGGGGGTTTGCTGTTACTGTTGGGAAATGGCAGGACTCAGCGGTGTCCGCCCGAAAAATCGCGGTCAAGCGTTATAACGCAAACATATGTGGAGTCAAGCTCTTTTGCCGCAGCGGCAACGGCCTCCTTAAGCTCCGAATGGGTCATTTTGCAATCGGAGGGAACGCAAATATCAAAAATAAGATTACTTTGGTTTTCGCCCTTGACCATACGGAAATCGTGAATGTCAAGTCCGTCCGCAAGATCCCTTACGGCCTGCGATATTTCCGAGCGCACACGGTTTACCTCACGGTCATCGGTGACTATCGGGTCCATATGTATTACGGCATCGATGCCGATTTTCAGCTTTATGTCACGCTCACAGCGGTCGATCTTTTCGTGACATTCGAGAATATCACAAGAGGCCGGTACCTCAACGTGCAGCGAAGCGAAGCTTCTGCTGGGGCCGTAGTTGTGAACGATCATATCGTGAATTCCCAAAAACATAGGCTCTGCCAAAACGGTTTCCTTTATCGCATCGACGGTTTCGGGGTCGGGTGCCAAGCCGATGAGAGGGTCAAGCGTTTCCTTAAGGCTTTTAAAGCCGGAATAGAGAATGAACAACGCCACAAGTATACCGACGGCGGCATCCAAATATCCGACGGCCGTCACGTGGGAAAAAGCACGGCAGATAACGGTGACCGCCAAAACCGCGGCGGTGGAAATACAGTCGTTAAGACTGTCCTGTCCGGTGGCGATAAGCGCCGCCGAGCCGATCTCACGTCCGACCTTGCGGTTGAAGACCGACATCCAGAGCTTTAAAAGTATCGATACGGTCAAAATGACGACAGGCAGAATACCTGCCTCGGGCAGGGCAGGCGACGAAAGCTCTCCGACCGATTCGGTCAGCAGTTCGAAGCCGACAAGCATAATAAGTGCCGAAACAAGCGCCGCCGACATATATTCCATACGTCCGTGACCGAAGGGGTGCTCGGGGTCGGCAGGCTTTGAGGCTATTTTAAAGCCGAGCATGGTAACGACCGAGGAACCCATATCGGAGAGGTTGTTGAAGGCATCGGCAACTATCGAGACCGAGCCCGAAACGGTGCCGGCAAAAAATTTGAAGCCGAAAAGAATAAGGTTGCAGACGATTCCGACGATACCTGCGAGATTGCCGCATTTTTGCCGCTTTTGCTCGTTTTTGTCGGTCTCACCGATGAACATTTTCAATAAAAGCTTGGTCATATCTTTCCCTTCGAGCCTTTTGTGCCGAAGCTCGATTCGTTCAGAATGTTGGTGTCGATGGTGAACATGGTATTTTCACGCTCACGCTGACGTTTAAATGCTAAGGAAATAAGCTCGTCGATAAGCTCGGGATATTTAAGGTCGGTCGCCTCCCAAAGATAGAACGAAAGCGAGCCGGGAATGGTGTTGATCTCGTTTACATAAACCTTATCGTTGTCATCGCAATCCATAAGAAAATCGATCCTGACAACGCCCGAGGCACCGATGCACTTAAAGGTATCAAGAGCGATCTTCTGAATTTCGGCGGTCTTTTCGGGACTCAAGTCGGCAGGGAGCTTTCGGCTGAGAGAAGCCATTCCCTTAGAACCGGATTTCGAAGCGTTTGCACGGTATTTGTCATCGTAAGACAGTATTTTGTCGTGCATTACGGGCTCTTCGAGGGCCGAAGCACGGCAGTTGTTGCGGTCACCGAGCACCGAGCAGTTGATCTCTCTCAAATTCGAAACGGCGTGCTCGATAAGTACACGGTCGGCAAAGGAACAGGCGGTGTCGACTGCGGCTCTGAGCTCCGCTTCCGAGTCGACCTTTGAAATGCCTACACTTGAGCCCAAATTGGCGGGTTTTACTATCATCGGGTAGCCAATCTCTTTTGTGACCCTTGCGATAAGTCGGTCGGAGTGCAAGGCCCAATCCTTTGCTCCGAAATCGATACAGTGCAAGGTCGGAATACCGCGGTCAAGCAGAACATTTTTGAAAAGCACCTTATCCATACCGAGTGCCGACGACATAACGTCGCAGCCGACATACGGCAGTCCCAAAGTTTCAATATAGCCCTGCACCGAGCCGTCCTCACAGTTGGTTCCGTGCACGATGGGGAAGGCAACGTCGATATTTATCGGCTTTTTTCCGCCGAAAATTCGGTTCTCAAGGTATCTCATTTCAACGCCCGAGCCGTTAGCTACAAAGGTGACACGGTCCGAAGAGCTCTCGGGCTTGCCGGAGCGGAAGGTCTCAATATCGCAAAGTGCCTCTCCCGAGAAAAGCACCGATTGCTTGCTCATATAAACGGGTATGACATTATACTTTTCGCGGTCGATGTTACCCATTGCCTGAACCGCCGAAATAATGGATATTTCGTGTTCGACACTGCGACCGCCGAAGAATACCGCAACATTTGTTT
>CAZWLH010000016.1:0-24122 GCA_964634675.1 uncultured Eubacteriales bacterium | reverse complement strand
TTGCCGGAATACCGCTTTTGTCAAAGGACAGACACGGGCTTAAAAATCTTGTCGTTGCGGGCGGTCCTTGCGTTTGCAATCCCGAGCCATTGGCCGATTTTGTCGACATCTTCTTCCCCGGAGAAGGTGAAGAGGTCGACTTGGAACTTATCGAGCTTTACAGAGAATGCCGTGACAGCGGTGTCGACAAGCAGGAGTTTTTGCGCCGTGCCGCAAAGATTGAGGGCGTATACGTTCCGTCACTTTACAATGTAGAGTATAACAACGATAAAACCGTCAAGGCGATAACTCCCAAGGACGGCGCACCGTCGACCGTTCGCAAGCGTATAATTAAGGATCTTGACAACTGCTTTTATCCCGAAAACTTTGTTACGCCGTTTATTGAAATTATCCATGACCGTGCGGTACAGGAGGTTTTCAGAGGCTGTATAAGAGGCTGCCGCTTCTGCCAGGCAGGCTTCATTTACCGTCCCGTCAGAGAAAAATCGGCCGAAACGGTCAACCGACAGGCAAAATGTCTATGTGAAAATACCGGATATGATGAAATATCGCTGTCATCACTCAGCACGAGTGACTATACACAGCTTGAAGAGCTGCTCGGTGATATGCTTGATTGGAGCGATGAGCAAAAGGTCAGCATTTCGCTGCCGTCTCTGCGTGTTGACAACTTCTCACCCGAGCTTTTGGAGAGAATAAAGAAAATAAAGAAATCGGGACTGACATTTGCACCCGAGGCCGGGACGCAAAGACTGCGTGATGTTATCAACAAAAACGTCACCGAGGAAGAAATTATGCGCACCTGCCTTACCGCGTTTAAAGGCGGATATACCTCGGTCAAGCTCTATTTTATGCTTGGACTTCCGACCGAGACCGATGACGATATAAGAGGTATCACCGAGCTCGGTCAGCGTATTGTCAATATGTTCTACGAAATGCCCGAGAGACATAAGGGAAAGTCGGTGAACGTTTCGATAAGCGTTTCGACATTTGTGCCGAAGCCGTTCACACCGTTCCAGTACGAGCCGCAGGATACTCTTGCCGAGGTCGAACGCAAGCAGAAGCTTTTGGTCGAAAGCAATACGACCAAAAAGGTATCGCTTAGCTGGCACGACTCGAAAACAAGTATATTGGAGGGAGTTTTCGCACGCGGCGACCGCAGACTTTGCCCCGTTATAAAAAGGGCATATGAGCTTGGCTGTAAGTTTGACGGTTGGGGAGAGCTCTTCGATTACGATAAATGGATGCAGGCCTTTGAGGACTGCGGCGTAGATCCCGACTTTTACAATCACAGAACGAGAAGCTTTGAAGAAAAGCTCCCATGGAGCCACCTCGATTACTGTGTCTCCGAAAGGTTTTTGCAAAACGAAAACCGCTTGGCACATGAGGCCAAGACGACTCCGAACTGCCGTGAGAAGTGCTCGGCCTGCGGAGCTAACTGCTTTAAGGAGGGTGTTTGCGTTGAGAAACGTTAGAGTTTTTTGTGCTAAACGCGGACGTATGAAGTTTGTGTCTCACCTTGATATGAACCGTTATATGACACGCCTTATGCGTTCGGCAAAAATACCGGCATGGTATACCGAGGGCTTTAACCGTCATTTGTATATGACCTTTGCTCTGCCGCTGTCGCTCGGCACCACGACCGATTATGATGTGCTTGATATGAAGCTCACCGATGATGCTTTTACAAACGAGATGATGACCGAGGCTTTGAGAGCCTGTGCCGCAGAGGGTATAGAGATACTTTCGGTGGCAGAGCCGTGGATGAAGGTGTCGGAGCTTACGTGGGCATCTTATACATTGACATACAAGGACAGTGACACTAAGCTTTTGAAGTCGCTCGACAGCTTGCTTCACGGAAGCTGCATTCCGGCCGAGAAAAAAGGCAAAAAGGACAAGGTCACACTGCTCAATCTTGCCGAAAAGTTGAAATCGATCGAAACCGAGCTTTGCGAAAACACACTGACGGCAAGGGTAGTGCTTCCGGCAGGAAACAGCGAAACGGTAAATCCGGCACTGCTTTTGCAGTCGTTCGAATCGGCAGGCAACCGCCGTCCCGAGGTCTGTCTTATAAACCGCGATATGCTTTTTAACGATAAGCTCGAGCGCTTCGAATGAAAATTTCAAATTTTTTTGAAATTTGGTGTTGCAATTTCAAAGCATACGTGCTATAATATATCGGCTCAAGGTATGCCAAGCCTTGGCTAAAAAATTCACACGTATCCGCTGAATGACGAAACGGTGCCGCTTTTTTGCGGAAAGCCGTCAATATAAACGGATGCGGCGGTATAACCGAAGGAGGAAAAATCATGGCAGTAGTATCAATGAAACAGTTGCTTGAGGCCGGTGTTCATTTCGGACATCAGACTCGCCGCTGGAACCCGAAAATGGCTGAGTACATTTTCACCGAGCGTAACGGTATCTATATTATAGATCTTCAGAAGACCGTTAAGAAGCTCAACGAGGCTTATCTTTTTGCACGTGACATCGCAGCAGAGGGTAAGGACATTCTTTTCGTAGGCACCAAGAAGCAGGCTCAGGATTCCGTTAAGGAAGAGGCTATGAACTGCAATATGCCCTATGTCAACGCACGTTGGCTCGGCGGTATGCTTACCAACTTCCGCACCATCCGTACCAGAATTGCTCGTTTGGAGCAGCTCCGCAAGATGCAGGAAGACGGAACCTTCGATCTTCTTCCCAAGAAGGAAGTTATCGGCCTTGAGCTTGAGATCGAAAAGCTCGAGAAGTTCCTCGGCGGTATCAAGGATATGGACAAGATCCCCGGTGCTCTTTTCATCGTTGACCCCCGCAAGGAAAGAATTGCCGTTCAGGAAGCTAAGAAGCTCGGCATTCCCATTATTGCTATCGTTGACACCAACTGTGATCCCGATGAGATCGATGCAGTTATCCCCGGTAACGACGATGCTATCCGTGCGGTAAAGCTCATCGCTTCTACTATTGCTGCCGCAGTTATCGAGGGCAGACAGGGTGAGCAGGCCGCTCCCGCAACCGAAGAGGCTGCCGAGGAAGCAACTGCCGACGCTGAGTAATTAAAACTATCGTGCCGGTGAGAGCAGGGCTTTTACCGGCATTTTTAAAAAGAAATTGGAGGAACAAAAAATGGCATTCACAGCTAAAGACGTGCAGGCGCTTCGTGAGAAGACCGGCTGCGGAATGATGGATTGTAAAAAGGCTCTTACCGAGTGCGACGGAAATATGGACGCCGCAGTTGACTACCTCAGAGAAAAGGGACTTGCTTCGCAGGCTAAGAAGGCAAGCCGTGTAGCCGCTGAGGGTACCGTTGCTGTTTTCTCGGCAGACGGTGCAAGCGCAGTTGTCGAAGTTAACTCCGAGACCGACTTCGTTGCTTCCAATGACGAGTTCACGGCTTTTGCCGCTAAGGTTGCCGAGGTTGTTGCAAAGAAGAATCCTGCCGATGTTGATGCTCTTCTCGCCGCAAAGGACGATGAGACCGGCAAGACAGTTGATGAGCTCAAGCAGGATATTTTCCTTAAGTTCCGTGAGAATATGCAGGTTCGTCGCTTCGAGCGTTACGAAGGTGCAGTTGCAACCTATGTTCATATGGGTGGAAAGATCGGTGTTATGGTTAAGTTTGATACCGATATCGCCGACAAGGACGGATTTGCCGCTATGGGCAAGAACGTTGCCATGCAGATCGCCGCTATGAACCCTTCTTACCTTGATGAGGCTTCTGTTCCCACCGAGGTTCTTGAGAAGGAAAAGGCTATTATGGTAGCTCAGATGAAGGAAGATCCTAAGATGGCTAACAAGCCCGAACAGGTTCTCGCAAAGATCGTTGACGGTAAAATGGGCAAGTACTTCAAGGAAAACTGCCTCGTTGACCAGACCTTCATTATGGACGATATTTCGGTCGGCAAGTATGTTGCCAACACCGCTAAAGAGCTTGGCGGTAACATCAAGGTTACCGGCTTTGTCCGCTTTGAAAAGGGCGAAGGCATTGAAAAGCGTGTTGACGATTTCGCTTCCGAGATCGCAAGTATGGTAAAATAATAAAATGTATTGACCGCTCCAATTTTTTGGAGCGGTTTTTCTTACATTTTTCGACAAAACGGTTGAGATTTTTAAAAATATATGCTATAATGATTAAAAACATCGCAAGAAATAGGGTTTCGGTTTTATTTTTTTTAGTAAAGGCGTGTATAATGAAAGAATTTTTGTTATATTCCGAGGTCAATATAGTATGTATTGCCGTTTTGGCGATCATCGCTTTCAATATAAAAAACTCGGAATACAGTCCCGGACGGCGTCCGAGGACGTTGTTAAAGCTGATATACTCCACAATAGCCTTTTACATACTTGATATTGTCGGCGGATTTGTGCGGCTTGACACGCCCGATCCCGATCCGTCGCTTGTTTATGTTTTATCCGCCTTTTACTTTTTGTTTTTCGCAATCTCGTCCTATATGTGGTTTTTTTATTCCGAAATACTGCATAATAAGGCCTTTTTTGACGAAAAAGGCAAGCACTTATTGCTTGCACTGCCGCTATTTGTGTTGGGCGCACTGCTTATCGTTTCTTATTTTACGGGTTGGATATTTGCGGTCGATGCTCAAACCGGCTATCACAGCGGACCGATCTTTGCGATTCAAGCCGGGCTGTCCTTTGCTTACATATCGGTGGCAGGGTTCAGAAGCGCTTATTTTGCAAGAAAAAATCGAAAATCCTCGACTTACCGTGACCTTATGACATTTTCATTCTATTCGTTTTTTGCTTTGATTTGCGAAATTTTGCAGTTTGTTTTCGGCGAATTCTCGTTAATGGTCATCGGAACGACCGTTTCGGTTTTGTTGCTCTATCTGCATTATTTGAGAAATATGATCTCCTTGGATCCGTTGACACAGATCTCCAACCGAAGAAAGCTTTTGTATGAAGCTTCCGATGCCGCAAGGCTTTTAAAACCGCACGAAAAGCTTTGCTTTATGTTTGTTGACGTTGACAATTTTAAGCTTATCAACGACCGGTGCGGACATTTGGAGGGGGACAGTATTTTGCAGGCAGTATCCCACGTTATCAGAAAGTTCTGCAAAAGGTATAATTGCATCTGCGGCCGTTACGGCGGCGATGAATTTGCTATAATTCAGGTCGTGTCACGGGATAAGGAATTTAAATCTTCCGAGTTGCTTTACGGTCTTATAGACGAGAAAAACATCACCACATCGGACGGTCGTCATGTCACGGTGAGCATTGGCTATGCCGAGCTTGAGCCGGGAGATGAGATCTCAGAGCTTGTGGCACGAGCGGATATCAGTATGTATGAAGTAAAGCGAGCCAAAAAATTCGGGGGGGGGGGTAACCCTCTGTCAGGAAACGGAAAATCAATAATATCGGCAAACCGTTCGAAAGGGCGGGACGCAAAGTTTAGTATCTAACCGGATTTATCCGTATGACCGACTGACCGCACTACTTCCTTTTGGTGCGGTCGGTCTTTTTTTCGGAGGTATTTGTGAATAAGGTTTTAAGAGAAGAAAAGAAATTTTTGCTGAGTGTTGATGAGTTTATTGCTCTTTCACATAAGGTCGGGCAGGTTATGATGGGCGATCCGCATAACGGTACCCACGGTTATGTTATACGTTCGCTGTATTTCGATACGGTTTTTGACTGTGATTATTTCGAAAAGCTTGACGGTGTTGAGCTTAGGCGCAAGATAAGGCTCAGAGTTTACGATCCGAATTCCGATTTTGCGATGCTTGAAATGAAGCAAAAGCAGGGGCCAAATCAGATGAAGCGTTCGCTCAGTGTATCGCGTGAGGATGCCATTGAGCTGACTAAGGGTAACTATGCACCGCTTTTGAAATATTCCGAGCCGTTTGCCGCAGAGTGCTACGGGCTGATGAACTACCGCTGCTATCTGCCGAAAACTATCGTCGAATACAACCGCAAGGCGTTCATTGCCAAGGAAAATAAAACAAGGATAACCTTTGACAACAATATTGTCTCAACCGAAAGCAGTTTTGACCTTTTCGATCCGAAGCTCAATATGAATCCGGTGCTCGATAAGTATGACGTTGTTTTAGAGGTAAAGTTCAACGGATTTCTGCTCGGATATATAAGAGAGCTGATAAATCCCGCCAACCGAAGTGAGCTTTCGGTCAGTAAGTATGTTTTGGCACGCCAAAACGGTTATCAGACAAGACTTTAAGCAAAGAGGAGTTAATATAAATGAAAGAGCAAATTTACAAGCTGTTTACCAACCCGAGCGATATGAGCTGGCAGGATATTCTGATGAACATATCGGCCTCGGCAATATTGGGATTCTTTATTTTCATTTCCTACCTTATTTCGCATAAGGGTACCATTTACAGCAAAAAGTTCAATGCTTCGCTTGTTATACTCACCGTGCTTACGGGTACCGTTATGACCGTTATCGGAAATAATATTGCTCTGTCACTCGGTATGGTCGGTGCGCTGTCAATCGTGCGTTTCAGAACCGCCATTAAGGATTCGAGAGATACGGTTTATATTTTTTGGGCGATAATCATAGGTATCTGCTGCGGTGTCGGTGACTTTGTCGTAGCATCTATCGGCAGTGCGGTGGTCTTCGTCGTTATTTTGATACTCGGCTGCATAAAGAGTGACAACAGAATGCTGCTGATTATCCGAGCAGACCGCGGAGCAGAGCCGATGATAAAGGCATATGTTTACAAGACCTTTGACTCCAAGGCTATCTTGAGGGTCGAAAATACGACCGAAACGACCGTTGAGCTTATATATGAGCTGACACAGAAAATGGTCAAAAAGGCCGAGAAGACCGAGGTTGACATTCCCGGCGGAATTTATAAGATCGGCAATGTGGAATACGTCAATATCGTTATGCAGAATGACGAGATATCCAACTGAGGAATTTGAAAATTGAAGTATAAAATAATCGGAATAACCTCATTGGTGCTGTCGGTGCTTTTGGTTTTCGGAACGGTTTTCATCGTTTCGGCAGACGAGACCGAAAGATATATTCAGCACGAAAAGCAATCGGGATATATTCCGTGCACAGAGTGTCCCGACCCGACGCTGTGTACGCATATACCCATAATTAAAATTGATACCGCTTCGGTTGAAATACCCGGCAAGCCTTATTACGATACCGAAACAAAAAGCACCAAGCATACCCTGGCGGCCGACGGAAGCACTACCATTGCGGCCACGACCGAGATAATCGCCAACGACGGCAACAATCATCCGAGCGATACTCCTACACTCAGCAGCGACATCAGAATAAGAATAAGAGGAAACTCTTCAAGACATTTCGATAAGCTGCCTTATCTGATAAAGCTCATCAAGCCCGATGGTACAGATAACGATTCCGAGGTCATGGGTATGGCGGCTCACAGTGAATGGGCGCTGCACGGCCCGTTTCTCGATAAAACGCTTATCCGAAACTATATGTGGTATAACATAGCCGGGCAAATAATGGATTACGCTCCGAACGTGCGCTTTTGCGAGCTGATTCTGAACGGTGAATATCAAGGGCTTTATCTTATGACCGAGACCATTACCGCAGGTGGAAACGGAGCTCGCCTGAACCTCTCGACCACCGAGAAGAGAAACACCTTTTCGGGATATATCCTGAGGCACGACCGCGGAAGCGACAATGAGATAAAAAATATTGAGCCGCTCAGTATTTATACTTTGAGGACAAACAAGCTGATAAATGTTGTATATCCCGGCCCATCGAAGCTCAATGAAGAGCTGACGAGAAGCATTGAGCTTGAGTTTTCGGCGTTTGAAAAGGCGATACACTCCTATGATTTCGACGATGAAGAGGGGTATAAGGGAAGTATAGACGTTGAGTCGTTTGTCGATTACTTTATTATAAACGAGGTCTCCTTAAACCGTGATGCCGGGCTGTTTTCGACCTATATTTATAAGGATGTCGACCGAAAATATAAAATGTGCGTGTGGGATTTCAACAACGCACTTGACAACTATGAGGAGGTCGACAATCCGATAGACGGCTTTGCCATGTTCGGAACTCTTTGGTTCAACCGACTGATACAGGATGAGGAATTTACCGATGCTATAATCGAGCGGTACAGGGAGCTCAGAAAAACGGTGCTTTCGGACGAATATCTGAATTGTTTTATCGACAGCACGATCGAATGGCTCGATCCTGCCATTGACCGCAATTTTGAAAAATGGGGATATTCATTCGAGGAGGAATACGACCGACTGATACCCCATGAAAGAAATCCGAGAAGCTATGAAGCAGCGGTCACGCAAATGCGAACCTGCCTCAACGGACGTGTTGAGTGGATGGACGCAAACATCGAGTCGCTGAAACAGTATTCGGCGGCTTCGAAAACTCACGAATCACACGAGGCTCACGAGCAGTAAGGGGACGGAGAATGAAAAAGTATATAATAACCGTTATTTCTATTGTTACCGTTGGGCTGATTTTCAATTATACCTTTTATTATATGGGACTTTATCTGCCGTTTTTCACTCCGGAGCTTTCGGTGAATGTCAAGACCGAGGGCAAGGAGATACTGCTGAAGCAAGACGGTGAGTTTGCGCCCTTTGAAATAAAGGGCGTCGATCTGGGTTCTGGATATCCCGGTGAATGGTCGACCGAGTTTAACATTGACATGGAAACCTATAAAAGATGGTTCGGCCTGATGCAGGAAATGGGCGTAAATACCGTGCGCATCTATACGATACAGTCGCAGCCGTTTTATGAGGCCTTTTACGAATATAACAGCGGCAGGGAAAATCCGCTCTATCTTCTGCACGGAGTTTGGGTCAACGACCACGTTATGAACTCCTATAAGGATGCATATCACGAGGATTTTTACGATACCTTCCTGACCGACTGCAAAACAATGGTCGATATAATTCACGGCAAGCGTAAGCTTAGTCTCGGCAAGGTGGCAAGTGCAGGTCACGGCAGCTATTTGAATGATATTTCGCCGTGGGTCATCGGCTATATTTTGGGCGTTGAGTGGGAAGACTTGGTTGTCGCTTATACCGACGATGAGTACAGAGACGATGAAGAGATCCGCAATTACAGCGGAAAGTATTTTTATACTTCACCCACGGCTTCGGCTTTTGAGGCTATGCTTACAAGGGTTGCCGACAAGCTGACCGAATATGAAACCAATCGTTACGGCCATCAGAGGCTCATCGCCTTTGCAAATTGGCCGACGACCGACCCGTTCGATTATCCGACCATTGATACTGCGGTAGTCAAAAAGGTCGCATCGGTCAATGTCGAAAACATTCTTCCGACCGAAAGCTTCAAATCGGGCCATTTTGCATCGTATCACGTTTATCCTTATTTTCCGGATTATCTTACATATATATCCGACTGGTCGGTTTACGGTATTGATGAAAACGAATGTAAAACCGAGGACGGAAAGCTTAATACATATTACGCTTATCTGTCGATGCTTGTAAAGCACCATTCGGTGCCGGTCGTTATATCGGAATTCGGAATACCGACTTCAAGAGCGATGGCTCATATAGATGTCAATACCGGCAGAAACCAAGGTGCCATGACCGAAACCGAGCAGGGTTATGCGCTTGTCGAATGCTATAAGGATATAAAGGCGGCAGGGTGTGCCGGAAGCTGTATTTTCTCCTGGCAGGACGAATGGTTTAAAAGAACCTGGAACACGCTTCATTCTGTCGATTTGAAAAGAAATCCTTATTGGTCGGATTATCAGACCAACGAGCAGTTTTTCGGAATAATGACCTTTGACCCAGGTGATGAACGCTCGGTCTGTTATGTCGACGGCGATATTTCGGAATGGAGTGACACTTCGCCCTGCACCGTTAATGGCGGTATGTCGGTCTCGATGAAATATGATGAAAAATACATCTATTTTTTGATTCACAAGGAGGGACTCGATTTTGAAAACGATACCCTTTATCTGCCGATAGACACAACGCAAAAAACTGGCAGTAACTATTGTGAGAACTTCGATCTGAAGTTTGACCGTGCGGCGGATTTTCTTGTTGTGCTGAACGGTGCCGATAACAGCCGTGTTATGGTTCAGGAGCGTTATGAGGCTCTGCGTTCGACATACTCGACCGAGATCTATAAATTCAATACATATGAGACGGGCAACATTCCCGATAAGGCTTCGTCACTCTTTAAAAATATTGACCTTATACTTCACAAAAAAGAGATAACGACGGCGCGTGACGACGAAAGTCTGGCACTGACCTTTGAAACAGGTAAGCTCACCTACGGAAATGCCAATCCCGAAAGTGAAAATTTCAATTCTTTGGCCGATTTTTGTGCGAGCGGCGATTATATCGAGCTGAAAATTCCGTGGCAGATGCTTAATTTCGGTGATCCGTCCGAAATGATGATACACGATGACTATTATGAAAAGTACGGTATCGAATTTATCGAAATAGATAAGATGTACGTCGGTGTGACCGACGGCAGTGGCAACCGCACCGAGCTCTGCTCATTTGAACTTGAACCTTGGGGTAACGATGTCACTTGCCATGAGCGCTTGAAAAGCTCATATTATATTATCAAAGAGGTATGGGGAGATAATACTTAATGAGTGTCGAAATAATGATATATGTATATCTTTTCGTATGCTTTTCGATGATCGTTTTCAATATAGTGACAGCAATTGTCCTTAAAAAAAAGGACAAAAGAACCGAGCGTGTGAGTCGGGATTTCGCATTGCGTGTCGAAGAGCAGATCGAAAGGATCAAGAACGGTGAGCACTGCGAAGCCGAGCATAAAAAGTATCTTTCGAAGACGCTTAAGAGAATCGGCAATATGTCGGCCTTCGATAAAATGCTTGAGCAGGCCTATGTGAACGATCCCGAGACCATTAAGAATTATTTGACCGAGCTTGACAGTGTGCTTATATCGCTTTGCGGCTCATACTGCGGAAAAGCTAAGATCGAAGCGGCTTATTTTCTTTATATAATAAAAAAATACCGCTTGATATCCTTCAGAGCCTTTCCCTCTGTCACAGAGATGCTGATCGGTATGCTCGATGAACCGAGTATATATTGCCGCGAGAACGCAATGCAGGCTCTTTATACAACAGGTGACAGTGAATGTGTCATAAGAGCATTGCAAAAAATCGACAGAAGTGAGCTTTTTTATCACGGCAAGTTGATTAGCGACGGCCTTTTGAATTTCGCCGGAAGCACAAGTGAGCTCGACGGAAAATTGATTGAATGCTTTGACGGTTTTTCGGTCGAAATGCGGGTCAATCTGTTCAATTATATAAGATTTTCCTCGGCTGATTATAAAGAATTTGCCTTTTCGGTTCTTTGTGATAAAACTCAGAACGATGAAATAAGGTATTGTGCCATAAGGTATTTGGGAAAATACCGCTATGACGATGCATATGACGAGCTTTGCAGGCTGGCTGCAGAGAAGGATGCCGAAAAATGGCAGTATTCTGCCATTGCCTCTACGGCACTTGCGATATACCCCGGTGAAAGATCGGTTGAGCTGCTGAAAAGCAATCTTTACAGCCAAAATTGGTACATCCGCTTCAATTCGGCCGAAAGTCTCGAGCGGCTCGGTGTTACCTATTCGCAGCTTGCCGACATACTTGACGGTGAGGACCGTTATGCCGCCGAAATATTGAGATACAGGCTTGAATGTAATGAAAGGAGCGCGACTGCCGTATGACGGGATATATTCATTTGTTTTTGGAAGCAGTCGGTGTCTTTTTCATAATATATTTAATAGGATATTCGACGTTTTTGTTTCTGTCGGTATTGGTCGGCTCATCCGAGCTTTACAGAATACACCGCCAAAAGCGGCTGAAAAATATTTTGCCAAACGACTATTTCGTTCCGATAACCATTGTCGTACCCGCCTATAACGAGGAGGTAACGGTTGTTGAAACGGTGAAATCACTGCTTCAGCTCGATTACAGGCTTTATGAGATAATCGTGGTTGACGACGGCTCTAAGGACAATACCTCACAGGATGTCATCAACGCCTTCAATATGCATCCGGTGCAGCGTCCGATAAGGCGGCAGATAAGCTGTCAGCCCGAGGAATTTATTTATGAAACGCACGAGACCAAGGTTCCGCTGACGGTCATCAGAAAGAAAAACGGCGGCAAGGCCGATGCTTTGAATATGGGAATAAATGCGGCGAACTATCCTTATTTTATATGTATGGATGCCGATTCGGTATTACAGTACGATTCGCTTAAGAATATAACCGAGCCGGTCTTGCAGAGGAAAAACGTTGTTGCGGTCGGAGGACTTGTCAGGCTTTCAAACGATGTTGAGCTTGAAAACTGCCGTGTTAAGAAATACAGATTGCCGAAAAACGTTATTGCCGCAATGCAGGTGCTTGAGTATGACCGCTCTTTTTTGGCATCGAGGATACTTTTCGACAAGTTCAACGGTTCACTGATCATTTCGGGTGCGTTCGGACTTTTTAAAAAGGACGTTGTCATAGCGGCAGGCGGCTATGACAGCAAAACAATGGGCGAGGATATGGAGCTTGTTGTAAAGCTTCACGAATACTGCCGTATGAATAATATGGATTACTGCATTTGCTATGCGACCGATGCCATATGCTGGACACAGGCTCCCGAAAAGCTCGGCGATTTGAGAAAACAACGTAAGCGGTGGCACTTAGGCCTTTTCCAAACAATGGTAAAGCACAGAAAAATGCTGCTCAACCGAAAGTTCGGAGCGGTAAGCTTTATATCGTATCTATATTTTCTGATTTATGAGCTTTTATCTCCGTTTATTGAAATATTCGGCGTGTTTACAATGGTTCTTGCATTTTGCGTTGACCTGATAAACATGCCGTTTATGATACTGTTTTTTCTTATTTATGCCGTATTCGGCAGTATTCTGTCGCTTACAGCCTTCTTTTCGAGAATGTATACCTCGAATTTGAAGGTGACCGTAAGAGATGCCTTAAAGGCCGGCTTCCTTTGCGTTTTCGAAATAACCTGTCTGAGATTCGTTATGGCATGGGTCAGGGCAACCGCCTTTATAGGTTACAGAAAAAAGAAAATGCAGTGGGGAAGAATAGAACGTAAAAAAATCAATTTCAAATAGGAGGCAATTTATGGAACTGAAGGATTTAAAAAGAAGCCTGTTCGGCTTCAACCGCAGCAGCGTATTTGAGTATATTGCCGAGCTTAACCGCTTGTGCTCTGTAAAGGTAGACGAGGCAAAGCGAGAAAAGAATACTCAGCTTGCCGAGCTTGCACAGAAAAACGAAGAGCTTAACAACAGGTTGACCGCTCTTGAGACCGATAATGATGCTCTTAAAAAGCAGATTTCGGAAGCAGAGGCACTCATTGCCGAGCTTAAAGCACAGAACGAGAGCATAAAAAACGATTTTGAAGCAAAGCAAAAGGTCGAGACCGAGGTGGCTGAGATACTCAGCGAAGCAAGGGCTTTTGCGGTGACGCTCAAAGAAAAGGCGGTTGCAGAAAATGAAGCATTCAAGCTGCAAAACCGTCTTATAAACGAGGCCGAGACCAAGCGCTTGGCAGAGTATTCGCAGAATGTTTCGGAAATCGGAAAAGCGATAAATTCGATACTTGAAAGAACAAGGGACGAGCTGAAAAAGGTCGAGAGCGATATTTCGGCATTGGAATGCAAGTCTCATGAGTAAGAGCTTTAAACGCATAATTTCAGCCTGTGCCGTAACCGTTTTATCGCTTGTTATGTTATGCACCGCCGCATTTGCCGAGGTGTTCACCGAAAGTACGGGAGGCGGAAGGGCGGATACGGTATTTGTTGCCGGAAGTTCCGACCGATACCCTATCGAATACTATGACCGTGAGACCGAAAGCTATAAGGGACTTTTCCCCGATATATTGAATGAGATATCAAAAAAGACAGGTATATCCTTCACATATATTTCGGCCGGTAGCCACGACCGAAGAAAAAGCCTTTATAAAAACCGTCAGGTTGAGATGGTCACCGCTTTGGCGGATGACGAATTCGGTTTCGGTGAGATCGAGACAGTATCGGTCATAACCGTTCAAAACGGGGAAGAGACGGTAGATTACCGCATCGGCTTTACAGATATAATCGATGAGGATATAAAGTCGGAGATCATAGACGCTTTATCCGAAATCAATGAGTCCGAGAAAACGGGATATATTATCGAAACTGCCAAGAAGAATAACCTTCGCTATTTGAAAAAAATACTGATCGTTTCGGCGGTAACGGTTGCCGTTTTGCTGATTGCCGTGGGTGTCGTAATTGCCGTTGTAATTAAGAAAAAGCGGAAAAAACAAGCGATGAATCGACTTATCGACTTATCGACAGGTGTCGGCAATGCGGATTATTACGGCTATTGCTATGACGAACTGATAAGCGAACAGGCGAAGAGTCTTTATACGGTGATTTTGCTTGCCTTTAATGCCGCAGTCTATGAAGGACACCAAAGCGGTCTTATGCCGTCGGATATCGACAAATATGCAGCAAACAAGCTTAATTTGATGCTAAATGACCGGGAGTATGTTTCACATCTCGAAAGCGGCTGCTTTGCGTTGCTTTTGCAGGCCGAAAACGCCGCTATTGCCGAGGAAAGGACAGAGGCGGTAGTCGACGGTGTGAATTCGTATATTTCCGAGTTTTCAAAATCACTTAGCGGTTTGTTTAAGGCAGGCTACTGTCGGCTTTGCGATCACTTGGGTGCAGATGCCGAAACGGCTCTCTTTAATGCGAAGCAGGGGTATATTTACGCCGAAGCCAACGGATTGAAGTATCATATCGGCAGTAAAGCCCTGAGCGACGAAAACAAGAGGGCAGAGGATCTTGCCTTGCAGTCCGACGATGCTTTGAAGAACGGTGAATTCAAAATATATCTTCAGTTTATCTGCGACGGAAAAACCGGCAGATTTTGCGGAGCTGAGGCCTTGTCCCGTTGGCAAAACAGTCTTTACGGACTGCTTAAGCCGCACGAATATATCGACATTTTGAGTAAAACAGGCAAGATAGTCGAGCACGACTACGGCGTTTTCGAAAAGGTTTGCCGTCAGCTTGAAGCGTGGAACAAGCCACCGTTTGATAAGCTGTTTATCACCTGTAATTTCACACGTCTTTCGGTTTCGGATCCGACCTTTGTCGATCGACTGTGTGAAATAGCCGCAGGATATGATTTCGACCGAAGCAGATTGGTTATTGAAGTGACAGAAGATGTTTTGAGCGTCAATTCCAAGACCGTTTCCGATAACATCAAGCGTCTTTCAAGCCTTGGCTTTAAGGTCGCTATTGACGATATGGGTGCAGGATTCTCAAGCTTTGCGGATATTTATGATAATGTTATCGATATTGTGAAAATCGATAGAAGCTTTATTATTTCCTGCGTTACCGAGCACCGCAGACAAATGATGAGTGATATTATTTCGCTTGTGCACAATGCCGGTGCAAAGGTAGTCTGTGAGGGCATCGAAACAGAAGAGCAGCTTTTGATGCTTAAGGGCATTGATTGCGATATGATGCAGGGCTTCTATCACTCGAGGGTTCTTCCGATATCCGAATGTGAGAAATTTCTTCTGTCGAATTTAGAAAAAACATCGAGCAAAATACAGTAAAAAAACACCCGATAAAGGTTAAATACAAGCCTTTGTCGGGTGTTTTGTTCAGTTTTTGCAATGCTTCAGATCTTCGGCATTTTGTGTTTTGTAATATTCACGCTTTACCTTGTACATATCCTTTTCGGCAGTGCTCAGCATTTCGGTTATATCGTCACAGCTTTCTCGCCATAAATAACCGATAGAAAGGCTTACTTTAAGCTCATCTGTTCTGGCTTTCAGCTTTTCGATTCTGTCATTGAAGTCCGCTTGATCGGTGTCGGTCGAAATAATGACAAATTCGTCACCGCCGCTCCGGTAGCAGTGATCTTCAAAGAACAGGCGCAGAGCATTGGCCGTGTTGCATATGTATTGGTCACCGGCTTCGTGTGAGGAGGAGTCGTTTATCTGTTTCAAACCGTTCAGGTCGATATATGCGACACCGACATTTTGCGGCGGAGCTTTGATATACTCGGAAAGCATTTCAAGGTACTTGTGACGGTTGAACAGTGAGGTGAGTATGTCACGGTAGCTCAAAAACTCCAAGCGCTCCTGTTTTCCTTTTATCTCCTTATTGGCTTTTTGCAGGCGGCGGATAAGCCATATGTTCCAAAGGCAGTAAATTATCAAAAGTATAAGCTCGACAGCACCGGCAATGATAAACCTTTTTCTGAGTAACAGTAAATTTGAAAAGAGAACATTTTCGTTTGTGAAAACGGCGGTTTCCCATCCGAAAACACCGGTCGGCGCATAATACATATAAATATCCGAGCCGACGGTTTTGGAAACAAAGCCGATTGGACCGCTTTTTAGGTTTTTGATCTCTTCCTTGAAATTCGTTCCGGCAAATTCGGGCAGCAGCTCGCGATCATCCATTGAATACATATTTCCGAGCTCGGAGTGCCAATTATCCACGATATAGTTGCCGTTATTTGAGTCGATTATACATATATTCGCATTGCCGTTGTAAAGAACAGGGGAGAAGAGCTCATTAAGCGTGTCGCAATCGATAACACCGATGAGCACCGAGACTATCTCTTCCTGCTTGGTGATAGGCAATACATAGTAGAGACAGGGCTTGTTGTTCATAAAATCTGTTTTGCGCTCGGTCAGATATTCGCCCTTTGTTTTTATCGTATCGAAGGAAAGGTCTTCGGTTATTTCGTGCAGTTTTCCGTTTGAAAGCAGTGTGTTATCGGGATATAAAACGTCGATTCGCGTGAACATCGTGCCCGGCTGAACCTTGTCTATGTGGAGATAAGACATATCGGAGTATGCTTCGTCGTCGGTATTCTCCATTATCGTTTCGATCAGGTGAAGCTTCGATATTTCGTCGGTGAATTTGATTTTTATTTCCTTGTTCAGGTCGGCTACCGTTGTTTGCAGCTCGTTCCAACAGCGTTCTTCCTCATAGCCGGTTATATTTATATAAAACAGCTGAAAAATAAAGACCGTGACTATTGAAATGCCGAGCAGCGGTATAATATGTCTTATATATTTCACGTTAAAGTCCTCATTTTATAAATATTATATCACGACTTGTTTGTTTTGATAACAGTTCAATTGGCATTGCTTTTTTGCGGCTGCAAGCCTTTCGATGACCGAGCTGCGGCATCAAGTCCTGAAACCGGCGATTCATCACTTACCTTTTCGAATGATGACGTTGATTTTCTCGATACCGACGGCAGCTCGGTGTATGTTATCGTCCGTCCCGACGATGCAAGCACTACCACTGCGGCCGCAAAGTTGTTCAAGTCTATGAAGGACACTCTCGGAACCAATGTTAAGAACACACTTGAGACCGCAAGTGACGGCGCCGATGCTTACGAGGTTCTTGTCGGTGCCACCAACCGTGCCGAGTCTACTCAGGCTTACAACTACCTCTTAGAGGTCGGTACCGCAAGAAGCGATGACTATATCATCTGCACTATCGGCAAGAAGATCGTCATCAACGCTATTTCCGACGGTGCCTTGTCCGCAGGCGTTGACTATTTCATCGCCAACTTCCTTTCTAAGGACGGCGTTAAGGGCGGTATCCACTATATCAACAAAACCGCCGATACAAGCGTTAACTACACTATCAACGGCGCTCAGCTCGGTAAGTTCAACATTGTAAGACCTCACTATAACTCCTCTTACCTCACTCAGGTCGAGATGGAGAAGATAGTTGACAATGCTCTCACCGCAGGTAAGTATAATATTGACATCGTTGAGGATATGTATGTCAGCGAGGGTCTTTATGAGATCATTGTCGGCAATACCAACCGTGCAGGCGTTGAACAAATAACCGACCACGACGAATACCGTATTACCGTTAAGGGACATAAGGTATATCTCAACGGCGGAAGCCCCCATGCTACCGCAGTTGCCGTTACCGAGTTCTATAAGCTTTTGTTCAGCAAGGACGTTACCGATGCCGACTCGATGGTCGGAAGCTATGCTCAGACTGTCGCAACCTATGACGACACTCAGTATTATGTACATAAGTGGGGCGACGACTTCGACGGTACCGAGATCGATACCACAAAGTGGGACAACATCGTCAGCGAGAAGCATTACAGCTCGTTGGGCGACGGCACCGAGTCTTGGCGTATCGATGCTTGTACCTATGTTGAAAACGGCAAGCTTATTCAGCTTCAGTATTTTGATGAGGCCGCCGGTAAGTATTACGGCGGTACTATCCGCACAAACAAGCATATGAAATTCCTCGGCGGATATCTTGAGCACAGTGTTATCACTCCCGACCTTCCCGTTTCGTGGAATACGCTTTGGTTCACTTGGGCGGACGATACCGATTACGGCTTGGTCGGTCCCGAGGTCGACCTCAACGAAAACTTCGGAAGTGCCGGTATAACCAACTTCAATATCCACACCTGGCCCAAAGACGGCAACGAATTCGGTTGGGAGCACAGATCGTTTGATTCGCTCAAGCCGAACGAAAAGAAGTATATGCTTCCCGAAGCCGACCGAGATACTCACAACCTCAACACAGAATTCCATACCTACGGCTTCCTTTGGACACAGGACTATATAGCCTTTACCGGTGACGGTCAAATATACGTTGACCTTGAGATCGGCGCAGAGGGATATGAAGATTTCAAAATGGCGTTCACAACGGTCGATTGCAAGCTGATAATCGCCGCTTCGCCGGGCACAACAGGTGAGGCAAGCTCGGTTTCACCCGATCAGTGGGAGCGCTCGAAGAGCGACTATGTTTCTGACTATGTGCACATCTATCAGCTTAACGACGGCTGGAGCCACGTTACCTGCGATTACTGATTATTTAACCTCCGAATATCTTTTAGTACCGAAAAACACAAGAAATTAGCGAAAAAGTTAAATAATTTAACATTTCCGAAACTGATTTATCAAAAATTGATATAATTAGTTTTAATTATGATATTGACTTTGTACATTTTGTGTGTTAATATTCACTTATACTAAAATATTTGGAGGTATTTTATGAAAAAAACAGCATTACTGTTGTTGGTGCTCGTTCTTGTTGCCGGAATGTTTACCGGTTGCGGCAAGGATGACTCCGATAAAAACTCTTCGGGTACATCTTCGGTCGGTGCATCCGAGTTTGACACTTCGTCGGTCAAGTTCTCGACTGCCGATGTCACTTACATTGATACCGACGGCAGCTCGGTGTATGTTATCGTCCGTCCCGACGATGCAAGCACTACCACTGCGGCCGCAAAGTTGTTCAAGTCTATGAAGGACACTCTCGGAACCAATGTTAAGAACACACTTGAGACCGCAAGTGACGGCGCCGATGCTTACGAGGTTCTTGTCGGTGCCACCAACCGTGCCGAGTCTACTCAGGCTTACAACTACCTCTTAGAGGTCGGTACCGCAAGAAGCGATGACTATATCATCTGCACTATCGGCAAGAAGATCGTCATCAACGCTATTTCCGACGGTGCCTTGTCCGCAGGCGTTGACTATTTCATCGCCAACTTCCTTTCTAAGGACGGCGTTAAGGGCGGTATCCACTATATCAACAAAACCGCCGATACAAGCGTTAACTACACTATCAACGGCGCTCAGCTCGGTAAGTTCAACATTGTAAGACCTCACTATAACTCCTCTTACCTCACTCAGGTCGAGATGGAGAAGATAGTTGACAATGCTCTCACCGCAGGTAAGTATAATATTGACATCGTTGAGGATATGTATGTCAGCGAGGGTCTTTATGAGATCATTGTCGGCAATACCAACCGTGCAGGCGTTGAACAAATAACCGACCACGACGAATACCGTATTACCGTTAAGGGACATAAGGTATATCTCAACGGCGGAAGCCCCCATGCTACCGCAGTTGCCGTTACCGAGTTCTATAAGCTTTTGTTCAGCAAGGACGTTACCGATGCCGACTCGATGGTCGGAAGCTATGCTCAGACTGTCGCAACCTATGACGACACTCAGTATTATGTACATAAGTGGGGCGACGACTTCGACGGTACCGAGATCGATACCACAAAGTGGGACAACATCGTCAGCGAGAAGCATTACAGCTCGTTGGGCGACGGCACCGAGTCTTGGCGTATCGATGCTTGTACCTATGTTGAAAACGGCAAGCTTATTCAGCTTCAGTATTTTGATGAGGCCGCCGGTAAGTATTACGGCGGTACCATCCGCAGTAACAACCATATGAGATTTATGGGCGGATATTTGGAGCACAGTGTTATCACACCCGACTTGGCTGTTTCCTGGAACACCTTGTGGTTGGGCAGTGCTCAGTCTAACGGTGTTATAGTACCCGAGGTCGACCTTAACGAAAACTTCGGTAACGCCGGTGTCACCAACTTTAATGCACATACTTGGCCTGCTGCCGGTAACGAGTACGGTTGGGAGCACAGATCGTTTGATTCGCTCAAGCCGAACGAAAAGAGATTCAACCTTCCCGAGGCCGACCGTGCAACTCACAACCTCAATACCGAGTTCCACACCTTCGGCTTCCTTTGGACACAGGATTACATCGCCTTCACCGGTGACGGTCAGATCTATGTTGATCTTGATTTGAACCAGAAAGGATATGAGGACTTTAAGATGGCATTCACCGTTGAGGCAGCCTGCAAGGTCATCATCGCCGCTTCTCCGGGAACCACCGGACAGGCAAGCTCTGTTACCCCCGATCAGTGGGAAAGCGCAAAGAGCAACTATGTTTCCGATTACGTACACATCTATCAGCTCAACGACGGTTGGAGCACGATGGATATCGACTGGTAAAGCTTAAAAATATGCCTCGGGTCATTTTTGGGGTCCGAGGCATTTTAAAAAGGTGATAATTATGAGTACAAACACACGTTCTATCAACGGTGCGGAGCTTAAGTGCTTCAATATTGTAAGACCGCACTACAACTCATCGTATCTCACTCAGGTCGAGATGGAAAAGCTTTGTGAAAAAATGAAGGCTTTCGGCGCCGACCTGCAGATCCTTGAAGATATGTATGAGGCACCCGGCGAGTATGAGATCGCCGTCGGCAACAACAACCGTGAGGGTGTTGAGGAAATTGCCGACCACGACGAATACCGCATTACCGTTTCGGGAAAGACGGTATTCCTCAACGGCGGAAGCCCCCATGCTACCGCAATGGCGGTCACCGAGTTCTGCAAGATGCTCGAGGCAGGGGATATTACCGATGCCGATTCGAAGAAGGGCAGCTATGCTGAGACCGTTGCAGGCTATGATGCCAAGACCTACTATGTACACAAGTGGGGCGACGACTTCGACGGTGACTCGGTCGACACGACCAAGTGGGATCTTATAACCGAGGAGCATTACGGTGCAGGTGCCGACGGTATGTCGGGTCAGAACGGTAAGCGCGCTCTCCGCGTTCCCGAGGCCAACGTTGTTAAGGACGGTAAGCTCTATCAGCTTCAGTATTACGATGATAAGGCATACTACGGCGGAACCCTGCGTACCAACAACCATATGAAATATATGGGCGGATATTTGGAGCACAGTGTTATCACTCCCGATAACCCGAGCTCCTGGAACACTCTGTGGCTTGCCTGTGCCGAGTCAAACGGCTATATCAGCCCCGAGGTCGACCTTAACGAAAATTTCGGAAACCCGAATGTTACCAACGCCAATCTTCATACCTGGCCCTCTGAAAAGGGAACGGAGGAGTTCGGCTGGAAGCACCGCTCCTTCGACGGCCTCAAGCCGAGAGAGAAGAAGTGCCGCTTGCCCGAGGCCGATGAGGAAACTCATAACCTCAACACCGAGTTCCACACCTTCGGTCTTCTTTGGAGAGAGGACTATATGGCGTTTACCTGCGACGGTAAGATCTATTGCGATATGAATCTTGACGAGCCCGGCTTCGAGGACTTCAAGATGTGCTTTACCACCGTTGCCTGCAGAGTAATTGTCGCCGCTTCTCCGGGAGTCGGCCGCGGTCCTAAGGATACCTCGACACCTGAGCATTGGGAGCATTCCAAGAGCGATTATGTTACCGACTATATCCATATTTATCAGCTTGACGACGGTTGGAGCAGAATGGATATCAACTTTTAATTTCTGTCGGGTTTAGCTTAATACTTTGATTTAAAACCGCAGGCAGAGTTCTTTGACACTTTGTTTGCGGTTTGTTGTTTATACTATATATTTTGTGATATGGTTAACGCAAAGGATATATCAAAAAGTATATATCGTGATATTTATTTAGCTATTTACAAATCAAAAGAAGTTTGTTAAAATATTAACATGAATGGTAACCCACAAAAATAAAGGAGTAAAGCTAATGAGTACAAAAAATTACGAGATCATTGACAATGTTGAGAAGCTTGAAGAAGCTTTTCAGCGTGTAAGAGCAGCACAGAAGGTGTTTGCTACCTACACTCAGGAACAGGTCGACAAGATTTTCCTTGCCGCCGCTTCCGCCGCCGATAAGGCACGTATCTCTCTTGCCAAAATGGCAGTAGAGGAGACTGGTATGGGCGTTGTTGAGGATAAGGTTATCAAGAACCACTATGCCGCCGAATATATCTACAATGCATACAAGGACACCAAGACCTGCGGTGTTATCGAGGAAGACAAGGCATACGGCATCAAGAAGATCGCCGAGCCGATCGGTGTTATCGCCGCCGTTATTCCCACCACCAACCCGACCTCTACCGCTATCTTCAAGTGTCTTATTGCTCTTAAGACCAGAAATGCCATCATCATTTCTCCCCACCCGAGAGCAAAGCTCAGCACCATTGCCGCTGCAAAGCTCGTTCTTGAGGCCGCTGTTGAAGCAGGTGCTCCCGAGGGCTTGATCGATTGGATCGACGTTCCGTCGCTTGACCTCACCAACCTTGTTATGAAAGAGGCCGATATTATTCTTGCTACCGGTGGTCCCGGAATGGTCAAGGCCGCTTATTCGAGCGGTAAGCCGGCTCTCGGTGTCGGTGCAGGTAACACTCCCGCTATTATCGACGAGTCTGCCGACCTTCTTTTGGCAGTTAACTCCATTATCCATTCAAAGACCTTCGATAACGGTATGATCTGCGCTTCCGAGCAGTCGGTCATCGTTCTCGAAAGCATCTATGATGCGGTTAAGGAAGAGTTCGCCAACCGCGGATGCTACTTCCTCAATCCCGAAGAGACCGAGAAGGTCAGAAAGACCATCATCATTATCCATTCAAAGACCTTCGATAACGGTATGATCTGCGCTTCCGAGCAGTCGGTCATCGTTCTCGAAAGCATCTATGATGCGGTTAAGGAAGAGTTCGCCAACCGCGGATGCTACTTCCTCAATCCCGAAGAGACCGAGAAGGTCAGAAAGACCATCATCATCAACGGTGCTCTCAACGCAAAGATCGTCGGACAGAGAGCCGCTAAGATTGCCGAGTTTTCGGGTGTTACTGTTCCCGAAAACACCAAGATCCTCATCGGTGAGGTTGAGAGTGTTGAGCTTTCCGAAGAGTTTGCTCACGAAAAGCTTTCTCCCGTTCTTGCTATGTACAAGGCAAAGAGCTTTGAGGATGCACTTTCCAAGGCCGAGCAGCTTGTTGCCGACGGCGGTTACGGACATACCTCTTCGCTCTATATCAACGAAGTTACCGAACAGGACAAGCTCTCCGAGTTTGCCGCACGTATGAAGACCTGCCGTATCCTTGTTAATACTCCTTCGTCTCACGGCGGTATCGGTGACCTTTACAACTTCAAGCTTGCTCCATCGCTCACCCTCGGTTGCGGTTCTTGGGGCGGCAACTCGGTTTCCGAAAACGTCGGTGTTAAGCACCTTATCAATATTAAAACAGTTGCCGAAAGAAGGGAAAATATGTTGTGGTTCAGAGCCCCCGAGAAGGTTTACATCAAGAAGGGCTGTCTGCCTGTTGCTCTCGATGAGCTTAAGAACGTTATGGGCAAGAAGAGAGCCTTCATCGTTACCGACAGCTTCCTCTATCAGAACGGCTACACTAAGGCTATCACCGATAAGCTCGACGAAATGGGTATCGTTCATACTACCTTCTTCAACGTTGCTCCCGACCCGACACTTGCCTGTGCCAAAGAGGGTGCCGCTCAGATGACCGCTTTCGCTCCCGATACCATTATCGCTCTCGGCGGCGGTTCCGCAATGGATGCCGCTAAGATTATGTGGGTTA